>NZ_JBQEPU010000004.1:0-261482 GCF_052045835.1 Paraburkholderia sp. 22099
AACTCACGTTGCTGTTGGTGGTGGACAGGCCCGTGGACAACGAACTCACGCCAGTGGACAGCGAGCTTGCCGTGGTCGAAGTCGAGGTCGACAGCGACGCCACGTTGCTGTCCGTGGTGCTCAGGCCCGTGGACAGCGAGGCGACGTTGCTGTTCGTGGTGCTCAGCCCTGTGGATAGCGAACTCGCCGTGGTCGAGGTCGAGGTCGACAACGACGCCACGTTGCTGTCCGTGGTGGAAAGACCCGTGGACAGCGAACTGATGCCCGTCGATGCCGACGTCGACAGCGAGGTCACATTGCTGTTCGTCGTGGACAGGCCGGTCGAGAGTGAACTCGCCGTTGTCGAGGTCGAGGTCGACAGCGACGCCACGTTGCTGTCGGTCGTGCTCAGCCCCGTGGAAAGCGAACTGACGCCAGTGGACAGGGAACCGACGCTCGTCGAGATCGAGCCGGTGACGGTCGACAGCGAGGTCACGTTGCTGTTCGTCGTGCTCAGCCCCGTAGACAGCGAACTGATGCCGGTGGAAGCGGAAGTCGACAGCGTATCGATTGCCTGGTTCGTCGCATACAGTTGCGAGCCGTTGACCGCGTCCGTGCTCGTATCGCTGAGCTGCCCCGCCGCCACGTTCGTGACCTGCCGCTCCGCGCCCGGCGCGCCGACGCTCACCACGCTCGTCGGGCTCGCGCCCGCGAAGCTGTACGCCTTGCCGCCGATCGTCGCGCCCGAGGTCGGATTGGCCGCCGCCGTCACCGAGCCCGAGCCCAGCGCCACGTCGCCGGCATTTGTCGTCGTTGCATTTGCACCGAGCGCGACAGAATTCGCGGCTGCTCCGCTTGCCGCGTCACCCAAGGCCACCGCACTTGCGCCCGCTGCCGTGGCGTTCGTGCCGATAGCAATTGCGTTCGTGCCCGTCGCGCCATCGTTCGCGTAATTTCCTTGCTGCGTGCCGTTATCGTTCACGCTCACGTAGTGTGTGCGTGTCGTGGAAACGACCGTGCTGAGCGACGACACATCGCTGTTCGTCGTGGACAGCCCCGTCGATAGGGAACCAACCCCCGTGCTCAAGGAGGCGATGCCGCTTTGAGCCGTGGACAAGCCGGTCGAAGTCGAAACGCTGAGTGACGAAATTCCCGTCGATGCCGAGGTACTGAGCGACGATACGCCCGTCGATAGCGAGCTTACGGCAGACGAGGTCGAGGTGGACAGAGAAGCGACGTTACTGACCGTGGTGGATAGTCCGGTGCTCAGACTGGAAATGCCGGTCGATGCGGAAGTCGAGAGACTCGAAACGCCGGTACTCAGCGACGAAATGCCGGTTGACGCGGAAGTCGAAAGGGCATTTACCGCAAGATTCGTTGCGTTGAGTTGCGAACCATTAATGGCATCCGTGCTTGTTGCGCTGATGCGGCCAGCGGCCACATTCGTGATCTGACGTTCCTTGCCCGCGCTACCGACGCTTACCACGCTGGTCGGCGCCGTTCCTGCGAACGCATACGTCACACCGCCGATTACCGCACTTGTTGTCGGGTTGGCGGCCGCCGTGACCGAACCGTTTCCTAGTGCGACGCTATCGGCGTTTGCGGCAGTCGCGGCGTTACCAAATGCCATCGAATTCGCGGCTGATGCAACTGCGCTCGTGCCAATTGCAACCGAATTTCCTCCCACTGCAGAAGCGGCATTGCCTAGAGCGATGTCATTGACGATCGTCGTGCTGCCGCTCACGCCGGCTACCGCACTCGATCCGCCCGCAAATGAATTTGTGCCATAGGCAGTCGAATTCAAACCGTTCGTCAGCGAACGATCACCGATCGCCTTAGAGCCGCCCCCAACCGCCGTTGCAAAATCACCGCTAGCGCTGGCACCCGTGCCGACGACCACCGCGTTCACTCCGGAAGATTGGGCAGCGTTCCCAATTGCAATCGAACTTGTGTTACTCCCAACGGCGGAACTGCCGATTGCCATTGCACCGGAGCCGGTTGCTTTCGAATACGAGCCGATAGCCGTGCCGTTTGCACCGGAGGCGAGAGCGGTGGTTCCGAAGGCAGACGAATTTTGTCCGCTGGCCGACGCCGCTGCGCCGAGTGCCATACTCGCGGTTCCACTTGCAATCGCCGTATGACCGAGCGCGATGGCATTTGTGTTCGATGCCGTCGAATCAGAGGCGAGAGCAATCGAATATCCGCCGGTTGCTGAAGCGGCATTTCCGAGCGCAACGTCATTGACGATTGTCGTGCTGCCCGCGATGCCAGCTATTGCGTTCGTGCCGCCCGCGAAAGAGTTCACGCCGTTCGAACTCGCGCCGAAACCAGCAGCCATGGAACCATTGCCAGAAGCAGTAGCTGTTTCACCCAACGCAGCCGAATCGTCACCCACGGCGTTTGCGAATTTACCTACCGCCGTGCTTTTTAATCCGTTGCCATACGCATTAGCGCCAACGGCTGTCGCATAGTCAGCGCTTGCGGACGCGCCTGCGCCGACGACCGTCGAAGCGCTCCCTGCCGCTGTCGAATAAATGCCAAAAGCAGCTCCGTTCGAGGCGGAAGATGTAGCATGCGCACCGAATGCAGCGGAACCTGACCCGCCTGACGCAACAGAGGCGATACCTATCGCTAAAGCATTACCGCCGGATGCGGTTCCGAGCATCGCAGCCGAATTGAGGCCCGATACGAGGGAGCCGTTGCCTACCGCAACGGAACCGCCGCCCGAAGCGGTTGCCTGTACTCCGAACGCGCTACTAGCAACACCGCTCGCTTGCGCGAGGTGTCCTACTGCAAGAGCATCAACATCCGTAGCAGCAGCACCGGAACCAACCGCGATTGCGCCGCTACTGTTTGCGCCCGCAGCCGCTCCGACCGCGACGGAATTCCCCCCCGTAGCGCCAGCTCTAGTCCCAACTGCAACATCGTTGACGAGTGTGGTGCTGGCAGCTGCTACGCCCGCTACGGAACTCCCACCGACTGCGACAGCGCCACTTCCCAATGCTTGTGCCCCACTGCCCGCAGAGAAAGAACCTGCTCCAGAAGCCCGCGCCCCCGCACCGAACGCGGAAGCCGCTTGCGCTGACGCTGTCGCAGATAAGCCAACTGCTGTCGCATTTACGCCTGATGCAGTGCTGTTGCCCCCCACAGCGGTTGCGCCCGAAACCGATGCTGTCACGTTACAGCCGAGCGCCACGTCCATCAGGTTCGCGCCGAAAGATGCATTCGTACACCCGGTGCCCTGATAAACGGCGTTCTGCGCATACGCCTCGTCGGGCGCACTCAACCCGGCGGCAACGGCGACTGCCGCGACGGTTATCACACGGAGTGCCGGCATGCCGTCCAAGAAGCCATCCACGATGCCGGCACCCATGGCACCGATACTTGTACCCGGTGAACTGGTGACGACACTGCCGCCACTTTTGCCGCGCGCTGAGTCTAATTCAGACACAGCGACCCACGCGCCGAGAGCATCATTCCATATGGATCGATAGTTTTTATTCATTCTCTGATTCCTGTTGACGAAAATTGCGCGCGAACAGCAATGCGCCCCGGTTCTCTCCCCTGTACCCACGTCGCGCCAGCCGCTTTCGCTGAAGCGAATTGCGATTCCGACTGCACGCCCTCAACGACAACCGTATCGGCAATCGAAGCCGCCATCGAAACAATCCGCTTCAATCTGGCCTGTGCGGAAGCGTTGCCGTCGGCGGCGGTAACAAACGAGGCGTCGATTTTGATGATGTCGGGCGAACGAATTTCCATTGCCGTATCGACGCCATATCCGGCTCCGAAATCGTCTATCGCGACAAGACAGCCCGTCGCGCGCAATCGGTCGGCGAACACCCGCGCGCGGCCGCGCGCGACGGGTTCTGTTTCGGTAATCTCAACGACAAGCCGCGCGGCGATCGAAGGCTCGAAAGCGAGGCAGAGAAGCGCCGCTTCCCATATCACGTCCAATACGGCGCTGCGGCCCGAAATGTTCACGCCCAGGCGAATAGCCGCGGTTGACCGCAGCAGACCGATCACACGCCGCACGACGTAACGGTCGTACGCACGAATCAGATCGAGCCTCTGCAATGCCGGCACAAAGGTCATGGGATCAATACGTCTACCTGTTGCATCGGTAACGTCAGTCAGGCATTCGTGGTAGAGCACCACGCTGCCGTCGACCGCGGAACAGACCGGTTCGAACCTCAATCTCACCCGGTCTTCTCGCATTGCGGCGAACACCGCTTCTGCCACTTCCGTGTCGGTCATTGCCCCCTCCGATTTATCCGACGCCACTCGTCCGCCTGCACTCACGGATGCTGTCAAAGCTCTTCTTCGGGGCGGACAAAAGGGAACCCTTGTGCCAAATTGCTAAAAAACTTGTTTCAAGACGTGAAAGCCATACTGGGCCGGGAAAGGAAACAGTGAGAAAGGACCGGACAAAAGGGTTCCTTTTTGTCTAGTAGAATGCGACCAATCTTGCGATGTCTGACACTTTGCAATTCATGCCGCAAGCCAGAGACAGTCGACCTTCGAAACAAAAAACCGGTCGCTAGCAACCAATACAGTCGAGTTCCAGGAGCACGCTTTCCTTTTCGATAGGCGAAACGAAAACGGCTCATGGACAGCAAGCCCGAAACGCCTCCGAATGGCACGGATGCAACGCCACTCATGGTGTCGCCCACAGCACTCCCGGACTTATGCCGTACTGCATGCTTCTTTTTTTTCTTGATTGCGTAACCGCTCAACGGAACGGCAGCGGCTCACGTTCCTGCTCTGAAAGTGATTTTTTTTACTATCCGTACAATGTGCCGCCCAACACGAGGAGTCTTCTGTGAAAGTCGGATACGCGCGTGTTTCGACGGAAGAACAGAACCTGGCGCTCCAGAAAGACGCGCTAATGCGCGCCGGATGCGACAAGCTCTTCGCGGATCAGGGGATATCAGGCGCACAATTTTGCAGGCCGGGGCTGAACAAGGCACTGGCCACGATGTCTGCGGGAGATACGCTGGTGGTATGGCGGCTCGACCGTTTGGGGCGATCGCTCGGCAAGCTCATCGATCTGATTGGACAATTGGGGAAACGAAAAATCGGCTTCATCTCCCTGAACGAATCGATCGATACGACATCCGCAGGCGGAGTGCTTATGTTTCACATGATGGCCGCGCTCTCCGAATTCGAGCGGCGCCTGATCAGCGAGCGCACGCGCGCGGGAATGGAAGCAGCGCGGGCGCACGGCAAGAACTTCGGTCGCAAGCCATCGCTTACGCCGGCGCAACGTAGTCAGGCCGTGGCATTGTTCGAGACGACGCCCATTAGCGAAATCGCGCGGAAGTTCAACGTGCATCCCCGCACCGTCAAGCGAGCCATAGAAACCAGCTCGGCGAGCGCCCCGAAGTCGCAATGCAACAATTAGGCCGTGGTGAACTTTTTGAAAACGATCGACAGGCGCCGATCGCAATGAGAAGTGAGAAAGCAGATCGACCGTTTACAAGCACGAACGGTGCATGGAAGATTGATTTTTTTCTGGAGATAGGTCGATGAGCTCGTCCACGGTTTTGAGTTACTTCGTTGAGCGTTCGCCGCACAGCTACGCAAATCACCGGGAATACGCGTTAGCCAACGGATACCGCCATGAAGTCGTGGACGCCAGCGAGGGCCCCAGGGGCCCGCAAGTTCAGGCGTTGCACAAATACGAGGCATTGCTCGAAGCCTTGCTGCGTGTAGAAGATGGTCACTTCGTTTTGCTTCTCACCGAAAACGCCGCAATCGTCGACCCGGCGCCACTCGCGAATTTGATGAATGAGCGAGAGTACCTGCTTGTGAGTACATCAAGCGCATTGCCGCAGACCGACGTGCAAATCTGGCGCAGTAGTACGTGTTCGCGCGCTACGGTCCACGATCTCGTCAAGCAGTGCAAGCTTGGGGGAACGCCGTTTCCGGGGGAGGCCGAGGTGCTGGCTACCCACGCGTTCCAACCTTGGCACTCGCTCGTCAATGGAATGTGTCCGGTCATGCACACGGGTCCGAACGTCGACCCGCGCTGGAGTCTTGCCCCAACTTTTGCCATCAGCATCGACAAATCAACCCATTCGCCGGTTGAAATGGGCATCGTGCCGGACTTTCGCAATGCGCTCTTTCGGCATGTGAACCATTGCAAGCAACGTGGCAAGCGCTTTTTTTCCTTTGCCGATTCGCGTGCCGAAAGTCAGGGCACGCGGAGTTCGTTCAACCCCGGAAAGTCAATCGCGTTTGTCACGCTCTATACGCCGGAAATAGCGGCGTATGGTCGCATCGCCGAGCGCAATTTCAGGGAATATTGTGACCGGCACGACCATACGCTGTACGTGCACCGCGAGATTCCGCCAGAAGTCGGACTGCGCGGCACAGGGAACTGGCTCAAGCCGTGGCTGCTGCATGCCTATTTGAACGATCACGACTGGATCGTCTGGCTCGACGCGGACGTTCTCTTTACCGACATGGCACGCCGTATCGAGCCGCTTCTGGAGCGTCGCGACCGGCTGTTGGCACGCGACGTCGGGCAGTGGCCATTCAACTCCGGCGTCATGGGTTTTCGCAAGACAGAAGCCAACGCCTCGATGCTCTACGGTCTGATGCAACGCATTGCCGGCCTCGCCGACCGCTCAACGGTTTATGCCGGCAACGGAGACCAGTTTCATTTCATCAACGCACTCAATGAACACGGCCTGCTTGCGGAGGCGGAGATCCTCAACCCGATGATTATCAACACGCCCTGGTTTCTGCGCCGTCCAGACAGCTTTGTCGTGCATTACCTCGGCATGTGGACTGAGATGCGGGCACTCATGATGGACCGCGATGAACGAGAGCGTATCGCCGGCACCGAAAAAAGTGATGACGACCTCGCACTTTCGGTGGAGCACATCCTATAGTGCCGCCCGGCAACTGCGCGGCATGTGCCGACAGTTCAGCCAGTTGCTGCGCCAGGGTTACCCTGGCGCTCCGTCAAATACGCTCTCTCTCGAGCTTTTCCAAACGATAACCGTAGCCGTAGATGGGCATGATGCAATAGCCGTTTTCGGGCCTCAGACGAAGCTTCACTCGTACCGCGGACATGTGAGTATCTAGCGTACGAGTCGGAATGTCCGCCGAGTGTTTCCAGATCGTCTCCAGAATATGCGCGCGGGAGAGGGGTCTCGCCAGGTTACGGAACAACAGAAGCGCCAGTTGGAATTCCTTTTGCGACAATGCAATTTGCTCGTCGCTCAAAAATACCCGCCCAGCCTGCGGTTCGAAAAGATAGTCGCCAAATTGCTGAGTGGCGGCAGCCGCATCCTGCCGATAGATTCGTTGCAAAAGCCGGTTGACGCGAGCGAGCAGAATGGGTGGGGGAACAGGCTTGACCAGGTAGTCGTCCGCTCCGGCATTGAGTGCATCAACAATGTCTGATTCGCGCCCCCGACACGTCATGAATAAAACCGGCAGATTGGCGTCGTAATTTTCGCGGATCCACGCAAGCACAACGTCGCCCCGCACGTCCCCGACATTCCAGTCGAGCGACACAAGATCGAACGTCTCTCGCTGCATTTTACGAATGAGCGCACGTCCCTCTTTGAATAGATAGCAAGTGTGCCCGGCCTGCGTCAAAACTGCATTAATGAACTCCGACTGCTCTGGGTCGTCCTCAAGAATGGCGATGCGCATGAAAAAATCCTGACATTGGATAATAGGAAGTCACATCTCCTATCAGGAAATGACTTCCCTCTGCTCTCATATTGGAGCTACGGCGATTTAATAGACGGCCGCATTCCTCCTTGAGGAGGATCGCCAAATGTCTAAAGAGCCGGTACTTTTGCTATTGATCACATGTTTCATTCGATCAGCTTCAATCGACTAACGCATTGCAGTCATCAGATGATCTGCCGCTGCAAGCGTTCTTCCTTCCAAACTTGCCAGCATTGACGGCCTCCTAGGCCGCTGCGGGTTACATTTTTTAACATTCTAGCAGCACATCTTTCAACTGTCATACGATGTCACATTAATTATCATTAATCGTAATTGGGGCAGATACAAATCGTATTGCGTTGCTTCAAGGTCCGGGGCACCTAGCCTCTGAAGAGAGCAACGCACTTCTTCTCGCGACAGCCGCTATCAATTCGAGTTGGGAGCACGTGCCGCGGTGAGAGCTTCGCGCCGTCTCTTCCTCGGTGAACCTCTACCCGGCTTAGGTTGTTGCTAATGCGGCCCATGGGTTTCGTTCGTACAGAGGTGTAATTGAAACTCAATAGCGCTCTGTCACTCGCCGTCGCGTGCTACGCGCGCGATACCAAAGTTGAGTCCGAAGCCGAAAGTGCGGCCGCGATCGCAGCATCAGCGTTAATCGAGGGTGCCCGCTCTGCCTTGTTTAGATAGCGCCGAAGCGTTCGAGGGTGAACGCTGAAGCTCTTCGCGACGAACGCCTGGGAATGATGCTTCAGCATACTGCGCGCCTGTTCGCACTGGTGAGTGCTTAACGCACCCGGTCGCCCGATACTGCTGCCGCGTTCGCGTGCCGCGGCCATTCCGGCACGCGTACGTTCGCCAATAAGGCCACGCTCGAATTCCGCAATCGCCGCCAGCATGTGAAAGGTAAAGCGTCCGCTCGACGAGCGCGTGTCGATGTATTCCGTGAGCGAAACGACGCGCACCTTTCTCTTGTCGAGGTCACCGATAATGCTGGCGAGATGTCGCAAGGACCGCCCCAACCGGTCCAGCCGCCAGACAACCAACGTGCCGCCCTGCTGGACCGCCTCCAATGCCTGCTTCAAACCGGGCCGGTCGAAACGCGCGCCCGATAAGCCCTTGTCTGAAAAGATGTGGCTACAGCCGTAACTCTCCAGCGCCTTCAACTGCATATCGAGGTGTTGCTCGTCGGTTGACACACGTGCGTACCCGACCTTGATCTTCTCGAATGGCATTTCTTTCCCCGTAAAGCCTGTTGCTATCTTTTCCGCTTGCGAAACGTTATCGACGAAGTCGTGGTGTCTGGCGACTCGCGATGTACGGATACACGATCACGAAGAACCCCTTTCGCGGAGTCGAGGCGGTAACGAGTACCTGTATCGCAGGCTCATTCGACGTCATGTTCATCGCGCTACCGCCGGTCCTTTCACCGAGACTGGAACGGATTGTGTGGCACCCGGAATAAAGACAATGTCAGAGAAGGTCATGGTCGTACGGCATTTTTTTCGAATTTTTCGGCTAATTTGATAAATGAAATTTTCATATTTTCACGGCTATCATCGTTTTGCATGGAGCGGACGCGGCGATAGTTGTGCATGTCGCGAGTGAGCCGTTACGCGCCGCGGCAGGCACACATTTCCGGTAATGCACAAGGAAGAAAGCCACGTGAGCTTCAAGCAGCCCGGAGAGATGTTCGTCGACGTGGTAATCGATAGCGTTTTACGCTTCGACCATTCGCCGTGTCGCCCGCGCTCACTTCCTTCCTGACAGTCCCTGACCATTGCCATTTATGAACTATCGGAAAATCCGTACCAGGTTGGGTGGCCGCATCATCATCGCGGCAACGTTTACTGAGAACTTAAATAAGAACCGTCCAGGCTAACGATTGGCATTGGATGTCGATATACGTCCCGGTCTGTCGAGGAACCATCGCTCATGCACATCGCCATTTTTAATAATGATCCGGCCGAATTGCGTTTCGTAACCGACACGCTCATGTCAGCCGGTTATAGCTGTCAAACCTTTTCGGAAGTGAGATCGCTGCTTCACGCTTTGCAGCACGGGACTTTTGATCTTGCGATCTTCCGTTGGGACGCTGATATAGAAGTGGTCGCCATGCTCGCAGGCATTCGCCATCATTGCGACACGGAGCTCCCGATACTGGTTATCTCATGTCATTTGCGCGAGCGTGATGTCGTCGACGCGCTGAACGCCGGCGCCGACGACTTTCTCGTTCAACCCATCGCCGCTCCGATTCTCCTCGCCCGAATCACCACGCTGCTACGCCGCTGCGGTCAGCGCGCATCGGCCGTCGCCAGGCAGCAGCAGTTCGGCGAATATCGCTTCGATCTCCAGGAAGGCCGCGTATCCTGGCGGGGCGAGCGCATCGCTCTTTCACAGAAGGAATTCCGGGTCGCCTTGCTGCTATTTCAGAATCTCGGCCGGCCGCTTTCTCGTGCCAGTCTCATCGAGAGCGTGTGGCGACATTCGGCAGACGTGCCCTCCCGCACGCTCGATACACACGTTTCCTCGGTGCGGACGAAACTGCATCTGCGTGCGGAGAACGGATATGTGCTTATTTCGATCTACCGCTATGGGTATTGTCTTCAGGCGGCCGCGGAGGGTGCGCAACGATCGTCGGTTCATAGCGGCCAATGCGGAACGCGCGCTAACGGAGAACATCTTGCGGAAGTCGCCGCCGCATAAACCTGGTTCTGTCGCGATGTGGAGAGAACCAGGCGGACGAATCAATTGCTCGCAATGCCGTAGCGTGACCCTATACGTGAGCGCTTGAAGAGTAGGCGCCCTCCTTTCGTATGACGTAGGTTGGATTGCGCAGGAAACTGCCATCTCATCGCAATCTCGTGCAGGTGCAAATTCAGGCGTATGATACTGTATGCATATACAGTGTTCACGCTCATGTCGTCTGTCACCCTCCCTACCGCCGATATCCACCTATCGCTCTGGCACGCAACCCGGCTTGCCCGCGTGAACAGCGCACTATCGGCACCGGCTCTCCACCGTAACCGCGCTGCTCAAAAAGAGCAGCGCGGGTTCCCGCACGGCCTGTCCGGATGACGCGCAATGGACACGACTTTCACCGCGCTACCGGCCTACGCCGAGCTGTTCTGCTTTTCGAACTTCACGTTCCTGCACGGCGCCTCGCATGCGGAAGAACTCGCCGCACGCGCGTCGCAACTCGGTTATGCGGGGCTCGCCGTCACCGATGAATGCTCGCTTGCGGGCGTCGTGCGCGCGCACGTCGCGGCGAAGGAAATCGGGTTGCCGCTCATCATCGGTTCGTATTTTCAACTGCGCAATGCCGACGGATCACCGGCGTTCGGTTTGATCCTGCTCGCGCAGAATCGCGAGGGCTACGGCAACCTGTCCGAATTGATTACGCTCGCGCGCACGCGCGCGCCGAAGGGCGAATATCGTCTGACGCCGCACGATCTGTCGCGCCCCGATCGCGACTACGCGCATTTGCGCGGCATGCCCGATTGCCTGGCGATCCTGGTGCCCGAATTTCCGGCAAAAGAAGAAACGCTCGAAGCGCAACTCGAATGGCTCGACGACACGTTTCCCGCGCGCGCGTGGTGCGGCCTCGTGCTGCATCAGCGGGCAATGGACGACATCCATCGCGGCGCCGTCGAATACACCGCTGAGAGGCATGGCATACCGGTCGTCGCGCTCGGCCACGTGGTGATGCACGTGCGCTCGCGCAAACCGTTGCAGGACACGTTGACGGCCATCCGCGTCGGCAGGCCGGTGCATGAATGCGGCTACGACCTCGCGCCGAACGCGGAGCAGCATCTTCGCTCGCGGCTGCGGCTCGCGAACCTCTATCCGGAATACGCGCTTCGCGAGACCACGAACATCCTCGCGCACTGCACGTTCTCGCTGGATGAACTCCGGTACGAGTATCCCGATGAACTGGTGCCGAAAGGCTTCACGCCGGCGACTTATCTGCGGCAGGAGACGTACATCGGCGCGCAGCGACGCTTCCCGTCAGGCATTCCGTGCAACGTTCAGACGCAGATCGAACACGAACTCGAACTGATTGCGGACCTGCAATACGAGCCGTACTTTCTCACCGTTTACGACATCGTGCGGTTTGCGCGCAGCCAGCACATTCTCTGTCAAGGCCGCGGCTCGGCCGCCAATTCGGCGGTCTGCTATTGCCTGGGTATTACGGAGGTCGACCCTGCGCGCGGCAACATGCTGTTCGAGCGTTTCATCTCCAGGGAGCGCGGCGAGCCGCCCGACATCGACGTCGACTTCGAACACCAGCGGCGTGAAGAGGTGATCCAGTACATCTACTGCAAATACGGCCGCGACCGTGCAGCGATTGCCGCGGCCGTCTCCACCTATCGTGCGCGCGGCGTGCTGCGCGAAACCGGCAAGGCGCTCGGTGTCGACATGCAGATAGTCGATGCGGTGGCGAAGTCGCATCACTGGTTCGATAACAGCGCGGACCTGCTCAAGCGCTTCGAGGAATCGGGGCTGAATTCGCAGACGCCCATCATCCAGGCGTGGGCGTCGCTGGCCGCGCAACTGTATGGCTTTCCCCGGCACCTGTCGCAGCACTCGGGCGGCTTTGTCATCAGCAGGGGAAAACTCACGCGCCTCGTGCCTGTTGAAAACGCCGCCATGCCGGAGCGCAGCGTTATCCAGTGGGACAAGGACGACCTGGAGTCGCTGGGGCTGCTCAAGATCGACGTGCTCGCGCTCGGCATGCTGTCCGCTATCCGCCGCGCCCTGGACCTCGTGTCGGCGCAGCGCGGCGAGCGCTTCGAGATGCAGGACATTCCGGCGGAAGACGCCGCGACCTACGAGATGATTTCGCGCGCGGACACCGTGGGCGTGTTCCAGATCGAATCGCGCGCGCAGATGTCGATGCTGCCACGGCTGAAACCACGCATCTTCTACGACCTCGTTATCGAGGTCGCCATCGTCCGCCCCGGACCGATTCAGGGCGGCGCCGTCCATCCGTACCTGCAACGCCGGCAGGGATTCGAGCCGGAGACTTACCCCAGCGAGGCGCTGAAAGCCGCATTGGGCCGCACGCTTGGCGTGCCGATTTTCCAGGAGCAGGTCATGCAGGTCGCCATCCTGGCGGCGGGCTTCTCGGCCGGCGAAGCGGACCAGTTGCGAAGAGCAATGGCGGCATGGAAGCGCAAAGGCGGCCTTCAGAAATACTACGACCGCATCGTCAACGGCATGCTCGAACGTGGGTACGACAGGGCATTCGCGGACGGCATCTTTCAGCAGATTCTCGGTTTCGGCGAGTATGGCTTTCCGGAAAGTCATGCGGCCAGCTTCGCGCTGCTCGTGTACACAAGCAGTTGGCTGAAGTGTCATGAGCCGGAAGCGTTTCTCGCCGCAATGCTCAACAGCCAGCCGATGGGCTTCTATTCGCCGTCGCAACTCGTTCAGGATGCGAAGCGCCACGGCGTTCAGGTGCTGCCGGTGGATGTCACGATAAGCGGCTGGGATTCGTCGCTCGAACAGATCGACGGTGCGGCGCGGCCTGCTGTCAGACTGGGTTTGTCGCTGCTTCGAGGCATGCGCGACGGCACCGCCGAACGTATCGAGAATGCGCGAGCCGTGCGTCGATTCACGGCCGTGTCCGACCTCGCGCGGCGCGCGCAACTGGACCGTCGCGACCTGCAGGTGCTGGCCGCGGCCAACGCCCTGTCCTCGCTTGCCGGCAACCGGCGCGAGGCGCTGTGGCAGTCGGTCGCGTCCATACCTGACAAGGACATGCTCTCGATCGCGAAAGTCGAAGACGAAACGCCTGAACTGGGCGCGCCGTCCGAGGCGGACGATATCGTCGGCGACTACCGGTCGATGGGACTGACACTGGGCCGGCATCCCCTCGCGCTACTGCGCCGACATTTGCTGGCCGGCAAATGGATGCCGGCATCCACGTTGCAGACCTACCGCAACGGCCGCCTCGCGCGCGGCTGCGGCATTGTTACGGTGCGCCAACGGCCCGATACCGCGAAGGGCGTCATCTTCATCACCATCGAGGACGAGACCGGCAATGTGAACGTCATCATCTGGCCCAAGGTGCTCGAACAGCAGCGCCGGGAGGTGCTTGGCGCGTCGTTACTCGGCGTGCTCGGGGTGTGGCAGTGCGAAGGCGAGGTGCGCCATCTGGTGGCGCATCGTCTTGTCGATATGTCGCATCTGCTGGGCGGGCTGGTGACGGCGAGCAGGAATTTTTGTTGAGTCATTCACGTTGAAGCGTCACGAAGTGCGTCTCGCAGCGACGCGTGATGCGCCGAGGATTCCGTTTGGCTAAACGCGCTGCGGGAGGGCCGCGGCAAAAAAGTCCGTCACGCGGCGCACGCGTGCCGGTACAAACCGACGCCTTGGCCAGATGACGCTGATGTCTCTCACGTCGCCTATAAAGTCCTCGAGAACGGCGATCACGTCCGGATGCCGGAGTTCGTCGGCAAGCGACACTCGGGCAAAGAGGCCGATTCCAACGCCGTCCAGCACACCCGCCCGAATCGTTTCGACGCTGTTAGACGAAAGATTGCCGCGAACCGCCACGCTGAATGGACCGTCCGGCCCAACGAACGGCCAGTTCGCCGACTCCGTCAGACCGGCATATAAAAGGCAGTTGTGGTCGACGAGCTCGGCGGGTGTCCTCGGTATGCCGTGTTGCTCGAAGTAGCGACGCGATCCGACGCACACAAGCGGCGTACTCGCCACGCGCCTGACGACCGCGTCAGGATCGTTGACGGGGCCTACCCGGATCGCGAGATCGATCCGGTCTTCCACCATGTCGCGCACGAGGTCCGAAAGAACAAGATCGACCTGAAGGCCGGGATTGAGCGACAACAACTCAGGGATGAGCGGCAAGACGTGAAGGAGACCGAACGTGGACGCTACGGCGATCCTGATCAAACCGGAGACATCGAGCGTGCTGCTCGTCAGTTCGCTGTCGGCTTCATCCATCTCATCGACAAGCGGCCTGGTCCGATCGTAGTACCGCTGCCCCTGATCCGTGAGGGTCACGTTGCGCGTGCTCCGGTTGAACAACAGCACGCCAAGGCGCTTCTCCAGCGTCCCGATGGCCTTGCTGATGGCGGATTGCGATTCTCCCGTTCTACGCGCCGCAGCCGAAAAGCCACCCGCCTCGGCCACGGCGATGAAGGCGTTCAATTCGTGAAACCGATCCATTGCCGTCGCCTCCGAGCACTCCAGCTATTCCCCGAGAGAATAGATCTTATGAAAAATCTCCGCATTATCATTCCCGCCGGCCGCAATTACCATCGTTCTGTCATTCACGAACAGATAGAAGGTTTCGATGTCCACTCTCGCAGGCAAGACCGCCGTCATTAGCGGCGCAACGACCGGTATCGGTTTGGCGATCGCCCAACGCCTGGTCGCCGAAGGCGCGCATGTCTTTATCTTTGGTCGCCGGCAGGCGCAGCTCGACGAAGCCGCCCGACTGATCGGCCGCAACGTCACCGCTATCCAGGCTGACGCGGCGAACCTCGATGATCTCGACCGCGTCGCTGCAACAGTCAGGGAAGTAAAAGGTGTCGTCGACATCGTCGTGTCGAACGCGGGCTTTACGGAGCAGGCTTCGATCGACACCCTCACGCCCGAGCATTTCGACAAGGCCTTCAACCTCATGGCTCGCGGCCCCGTCTTTCTGGTTCAGAAGCTGTTGCCGCTGATGACAGCGGGCGGATCGATCGTTCTGGTCTCCTCGGCCATGCACGGCATGGGCATTCCCGGCCATACGGCCTACGCGGCGACCAAGGCGGCGCTACGTTCCTATGCCCGCACGTGGGCCGCGGAATTCAAGGATCGCGGCATTCGCGTCAACCTGCTCAGCCCTGGCGTCACCGATACTCCCATTCTCGATTCTCAATCGGCGACGCGCGAGGAACTGGTGAACATGTACCAGAGCATGATCCCGATCGGTCGACTCGCGCGGGCCGAGGAAATTGCTAATGCGGCGCTCTTCCTCGCGTCCGACCAGAGTTCCTATGTGACGGGTGCGGATTTGATGGCCGATGGTGGTGTCGGTCAGGTCTGAGAAGCGACGCTCGCTGACTCGATCTCCACGCATACGGGCCAACGACGCCAACGACGCCTCGGGGCGGAACGTCACCGGCACGATTGAAAGCATCGCGTTTCAGACCAATATTCTTGCGCTTGATGTTGAAGTGGAGGCGGCACGAGCGGCAGAGGAAGGACGCGGCCTCGCCGTGGTCGCCTCTGATTCGTATGCACTCAATCAGTGATACGTCGTCGTCGACGACTGCAGCTTCGTCAGCACGCCGCGCTTGAATCGGAACCAGCCTTGCGAGCCGTGCATCACGACTTCATCGCCTTGCCAGAACACGCGCCTGACCGTCATGCGGATACCGGAGCGCTGCACAAGCGGCGGACGGCGGCGAAAGTCGTACAGCACCGGGCCGGAATCGGTCTGCACGAGCGTGCGCGTGACCGTGTCGTTTGCGTGGCCCACGTCATCGAAATGCGTGAGCGTGTTCGCGCCGAAGCGATCGAAAACCTCGTTGTCGAGCATCGCCGTCCAATCGTGGTCGGCGCGCACGAATTGCAGTTGGCCCGAGGGCGTGCCGAGCGGGCCGGACGCGTTGCTTTGCGCATGAACGCAAGTCGCGAAAGAACTCGCCGCGAGCGCTGCGACGAACAGTCGTCCGAGGTTGCCTTTCAGGTTCAGCGGCGTCTCCCGCAACGGAGCGCGACTCGCCATCGTTCGTTGGAACATTGTCATCGATCTGGTCCACACCGTCATTGTTATTAACGAAGCGGCGATGGTACTTCACCCGGCAATCGAAGGCGACGCGAAGCGGCTACTACCCCACTCCTACTCCGCCCCCATCCGCGTCCCGTCCACGAATCTTTCGGTGGCGTCGTCGATCCGGCGCCCTCGGCGTCCCGTCGGACCATAGACATAAATCGATTTCACGTCGACCCGCTCGTCCGTCACGGCGGGCGGAGGCGACATGGCATAACGCACCATGCGTGCGTGGTCGCCGAGTTGCAATCGCGGATCGAAAACGGAATCGAATTTCCACAACATCCGCACGAAGTTGGTCTGGCCGCGCAGCAACAGCTTGCACGCCTGCCCCGTCGCGCCCCGCAATGCGGTCCAGCCCAGGTGCTTGCGATTGAGTACCTGCTGCGTGCGCACCAGTTCCGTATAGAACTCATCGAGCGGCAAACGGGTCGGCAAAACCGCATGCTGTATGTCATACAACCGATAATCCAGGCTGGTCAGCCTGCGTTGCTCGCGCAGCCAGATTTCGGTGCCGGGATAAGGCGTGTTGACGCTGATATTGACGATCTCCGGTATCTCCAGGCACCAACGCCGGATGGTTTCGAAGCGCTCGCGGTCCCAGTCGGGGTCGGCAATCAGATTGATCGCGACGGTGATCCCCAGCGAGCGGGCAAACTCCAGCGCCTCGAAATTTTTGTCCAGCGTGATGCGTTTGCGGAACGCCTTCAGGCCCTCCGCATCGATCGCCTCCATGCCGATGAACATGTACTCCAGTCCGAGGCGGCGCCAGAATCGAAACACGTCCTTATTGCGCAACAACACATCGCCGCGTGTCTCCAGGTAATACCTCTTTCGAATTCCCCGGCGCTCGATCGCCTCGCCGATCTGCATGCCGTGCTCGGCATGAACGAACGCCACGTCGTCGACGATGAATACGCCCGGCTCGCGTATCGTCGCCAGTTCGGCGACGACCTGTTCCGGGTGGCGCGCGCGGTAGCTGCGGCCATAAAACGTCCACGCGCTGCAGAACGCGCAATCCCAGGGGCAGCCTCTCGCAAACTCGATCGAGGCGCAGGGGTCCAGCACGCCGATAAAATATTTTCTCCGATGCCGCAACAGATCGCGCGCCGGGCGCAGCGTATCGAGCGACTGCGCGAAGCACGGCGGCGGCCCTTCGCCATCGCGCGTGACCACACCGGGCACACGCAGCAGATCGCCGCCGCGGGCAACCGTCTCCAGCAAGGCGGCGATCGAGGCCTCGCCTTCGCCGCGGAGCACGCAGTTCACCGCGCCATCGGCATGCCGCAGCAGATCGGCCGCGACAAACGAGGCGCTGTGTCCGCCGACCAGCACGAAACACTGCGGCAGCGCAGCCTTGATCGCTTTCGCGAGATCGATGATTTCGGGGATGTTGGCGAGATAGTTGCCCGAGAAACACACTACGTCGGGTTGCCAACTTCGTATCATGCGGTGCAGGTCGCGGTGCGTCTCGGCCTGCAGGTCGATGAGGCGGACCTCGTGACCGGCGTCCCGCGCGACGGCCGCCACATACTCGAGTCCAAGCGGCTCCAGACGCAGGAACACGCGCGTGTACATCAAACCGCTGGGATGAACCGCAAGCACCTTCATGAAAATCTCCCGCAAGAGATAAACCAGCGGTATTGCGCCCCCAGACGGCCGCGCGCCCTCAAGCGTGCGCACCCGCCCCCAGCAGATCTTCGATCATCACGCGCCGGTTGCGCGGCACGCGGCTTTGCTGATCGCCGCGGCAATCCCGGCCAGCCCCGATCTCCGCGATGCCGCGCGCGCCACGCTCGTTGCCAACCAACGAGACGTCGCCGGCCGGGCATTCACGATTGCCCAGCCCCGCGCAGATGCTTGATAAACAGGATTGCCGCGGCCGGCACATGAACAGTGCCGAACGCGACGACGAACACAAGCCACCGGGACTCCGCGAGTCCCGGCACCAACACGCTGACGACACCGCAAGCACCGCCCACCAGTATCAGGACGCCATGCGCGATTACCCTGTGCCCGGCGCCGCGGGTGAACATCGGGATTGCGTAATGCACGTAACAGACGACGCCGATCAGAACCAGGCCGATAACGAGCATCGGCGCCATGCCGCGCCTCCCGGAACCCGCATCGCGCCGCGCCGGCGCGACTCCGATCCCTTACTGACTGGCGCCCGAAGCAGGCGCCATCGCCGCCGGGCCGCTCGCGGCGCCCGGCACGCCGGCGGTATTGTCGGCCCGCTTGCAACCCGCCGCACCGAGTATCGTCGCTGCAATCAACGCGCCCATCCAGAATCTCTTGGTACCAGGCTTCATCGCTCATCTCCTGTTTTGCCGCTGAGGTGCCTACCCGCTTGCATGGTCCGTACCCAGTGACACGCGACTCACGTCCAGCCTGCGTTTCAGGCAGGTATCGCCACGCCGCGGCGTCGCGGATTGCTGCAATGCCCCCACGGGCAACCGTTCGGAATTTGTAGTTGTTGCCTACCGGCTTGCACATCTGACCGATGCGGGAACGCCCGCGCGACGGCGAGCGACTCCGATACGCAGCATGGAACGCACGATGCTTGCCACAAGTGAAATGGCCGGTCACTGGCCTTCACGCTGCAGCGAGTTGTGGCAATACGCGAGGCCTTTATGTCATCGAACCCGTCATCGAACCCGTCATCCAATTCGTCATCCGATCCGCCGATCCCCGATCAACCCGCGATTCCCGATGCACCGAGCCCGGGCAAGCCCACCGATGTACCCGACGTCGGCGCGCCTGAGCCGGAGCCGGATCAGACACCCGATTCGACCCGCCGCGGTTAATAACGCAGGCGGCGAATCTGGACGAATAGGTTGCGCGCGGGGTTGCGCGCGGAGGTGCGCGATAAGCATGACGCCGTCGCGGTAACGCCGCCTTCGAGTGCAACCGGTCATTCAATGTGGAAGCGCACACCATGCAGTTGCAAGCTTCGGTGCTCGCCGCCTGCATGGCGGCGGCTGCGGCGGGCGCGGCCGCCTGGCTCGCGGTGCGCTGGCGGCAACTCGAGCGCACGCCCGCGCTGAGCGAAACAAGCCGCCGCGCCGGCATCGACGGGGGCTACGTGCAAGCGGGAGCGTTCCGCATGTTCTACCGCTTTCATCGCGGACCGCCGGATGCGGCGGATCGTGCGCCCGTGGTGCTGGTTCATGGCCTCGTGATTTCGAGCCGTTACATGGAGCCGCTCGCCGGCGTGCTCGGTCGCCGGTTCCGGGTATTCGCGCCGGACTTGCCGGGCTTCGGCGAAAGCGCGCGCGTGCCACCCGCGCGCCGCCGTGCGCTGTCGATTGCGGAACTCGCCGACGCGCTGCATGCATGGATGCACGCTTGCGGGATCGAGCGCGCGATGTTCATCGGCAATTCGTTCGGCTGCCAGATCCTCGCGGAATTCGCGATCCGTTTTCCCGAAGCCGTCGAGCGGCTGGTCATGCAAGGGCCGACCACCGATCCGCGTGCGCGCACCTTGCCGATCCAGGTTTGGCGCGACTTGCGCAACGGTCGCCGCGAACAGCCGCGCTCGCCGGCCCCGATCGGGCGCATCGACTATGCGAAAGCCGGCCTGCCGCGTGCGATCGCGACGATGCGCATCCTGATCCGCGACCGGATCGAAGAGCGGCTGCCGCGCGTCGCGGCACCGACCCTGGTCGTGACCGGCACGCGCGACCCGGTCGCACCCTGCGCGTGGGCGGCGCGCGCCGCGCGGCTGCTTCCGCACGGCACGCTGCTCATCGTCGACGGCGGCACGCATACGCTGAACTACGTGTACCCGCACGCGTTCGCGCTGCTCATCGCGCCGTTCCTGTGCGGCGACGCGCAGCCGGTCGCGCGCGATCTGGAGAACGCTCGATGAACCGCCCCCCGCGCGGCCTCGCCCGCTTCGATTCCGCCGCCGGCATGGCGCTCGCGCTGGCCGACTATCTGCACGGCCGGCCATTCACCAGCCCGAGCCAGTCGCCGCTGCTCGACCGCGTGATGCCCGCGTTCAATCTGCTGCCGCGCCGCGCGCGCGAGTGGGCGTACTCGATCGGCGGGATGACCGAGGGCATCGACGCGCGGCGCGCGCGCCACTTCGATATGGAACGGGTTGCCGAGTGGCTCGTCGGGCTCTATCCCGAGCGGCCGTACCCGGCGGTATTCGTCGGCTCGTCCAACGGCGCGCTGACTCATCTGGCCGCCGCGCTCGGCGTGCCGTGGCTGCCGCAGACGTTCCTCTGCCCCATACGCGCGTTCAGCGATCCCGACGACGCGCAGCGCGGCTTCGAAAAAGGGCGGCCCATTGTCGACGCGCTGCTCGCGGCCGACAGCCGGATCGCGGTGCATCACATGCAGGACCCGAATCAGGACCGGCTGATGTTGCGTTCAATGAGCTATTTCCGGTTGAAGTACCGCGCGCTTCCGCTCGGCTACCGGGAGTTTCTGTTACGCAATCTCCCGCGCGGCGCAACGATCTACGTCGACGCCTGTTCGCGTTCGTGGCCGGTCACGCGCACGAGCGAACGATCGGTATACCAGTTCGGCGCGACGGGTGGCGCGACCGAGGACGAATACCTGCATGGCGGCGCGCGCGTGCGCGAGTATCTGGCCCGCTACGGCCGCGCGCGAACGCACTGGCGGCCGCCCGAGCCGAACGACGTGTCGCCTGAGGCGGAGTGGGGATTCGACACGGCGCTAGCCGACGACGTCGCCGCGCTCGCGCGGCAGATGGACTGGCGCGTCGTCCGAATCGACTTTTACGAACCCGAAGCGTTGAGCTTCGCCGCCGCCGCCATCCATCGCGAGTGGTATCGCGACGCGGAAATCCGGCCCACGCGGCTCATCGTCGATTCGTTTCTGCTGATGGACCCGCTGACAACGCTCGAACTGCACGCACTGCCGTTCTGGCTGCTGTTCTGCGTGGAGCCGTCGGCCGATGCGCTGCAACGCTTTCTCGATGCCGAAGGACCGTTCGACGAGATCGACCTGATGCTCTTCTCGCACGGCACCGAAAGCATCGGGCTCGCATCGATCGAACGATGGCGCGCGCTGCTGGACAAGGCGACCCGCAGCGGACGTTTCATTGGCGTCGATACCGCGCGCTATCCGCGGGACTTCGCGACGTTCGTTCAGTTCGGCCGCGCGCTTGCCCGAATGCAACCTCGCTCGGCGGTGCCGCCGGCCATGACACTGGCGCGCTTCGAAACGTTGCTGCGGCAGCATGGCCCCGCGTATGCCGTGCATTGCGCCGAGCTTGCGCCAAAAACGCGCGTGCCGACATGAGGGGGCATTCGGAATGCTCGTGAGTGAACAGGCTTGTCAACGGACGCAAAGGAGGCAACATGAGAGCGCTTTTACGATCTATCGCCGCTGCCGCGCTTGGCGCAGCGGCAATGTACTACCTCGACAACAACTCGGGCCGCCGGCGCCGGGCCATGTTGCGTGACAAGCTCGGCTCCACCGGCAGGCGGATCGTGAAGCGGTCGCGCTCACAGGCGAGGCGGGTGGCCGGGTCCGCCTACGGCATGCTGCATCACGCGGTATCGAGCGCGCCGACTTCCGATCAGCAATTGACCGAGCGCGTGCGCGCGCGCCTCGGTCGGACCGTACGCACGCCTGGCGCGATCGACGTGACGGTGGACGGCCATGTCGCGTGCGTCGGCGGCCATGTGCTGGCCGACGAGCACGACAAGGTGATTCGCGAGATACGCGGAGTGCCGGGCATCGAACGCGTCGACGACCGCTTGTGCGTGCATCAGCAGCCGGGCAACGTGCCCGAGCTACAGGGCGCGGTAAGGCACTAATAGGAGCGACGCGCCATTCGCGCGTGCGTGCGAAGGTCGGCACGACGCGCGACGCGTACTCGATCGATCACGCGGTGTTGGCTCGCGCTCGGGCTTCACCGCGCATCCCGTCGGCGGGCGGCGTGCATCGAATAGCACGTCGACGCCGCGCTCCGATCCACTGAAATTCGATCCGCGTGACGGCGACCGGCTCGCTTGCGGCCCCATGCCGAAATCCTTACAAATCCATTAATCCATCCGCACGGTTATTCAATAGCCGGCTTCATGAATGAATTCCCGACTCTCGGCAATCCGCCTCGGCCCACTTCATGGGATGGAATTGAAATTCGTAAATCCATGCGCTTTCTAATTGCAGCAATTGTTAAACATAGCAATGCTCGGTCCTGACCTAGGGGTTTTAGTAGACAAACCAAAAACCATATGCGAGAGTTTCGCTTAACACTTACTGGAACTTTCCGGCTTGCGCCAAGTCAAGAAACGCCCACTTCGAGGTCAAGATTTGCGTGGTCGGTTCACCCGGTGCGGAACATGTTCGGAACAGAAAAAATGGCGCCGGGAGCGCATGCATGGGCGTTTTCCATGTAGCGCCGGCATGATCGCAGCACTTCATTGGGGCCGGTCACTATGAGCATTCCGGGTAGAACAATTCAAGGAAAACGTTTGGCACGCCAACGACCCCGCTCAGCCAGGCAATTGACGCCCCTTCACGCAATTGACATCGATATGCCGTTGCCTCTCGGACCTTCATAAGCTGATGGTCCGCCGCATTCCGCATCGCAATGCGAATGCAGAAAAAATAGAAACTGTCTAGCCGTTTTTTATCCATACCTTCCTTCTGTGAATTTAACAGTCAGGAGGATGGCGCACGTCCGCTTTTAGCATCTCCAAGCATCAAATATTGAATAAATAAATACAGCTCCCGTTAATAACGCGACGCAGCGCCGAGGTCTTTTCTTTCGATTCATGCATGTCCTCATTCGAAAGGAAGGTGGAAACGCGCGGGCGCAAAACATCGAACAGGAAAAACATGAACAAGGCATATCGGACCATCTGGAACGACGCATTGGGCAGCTTCGTGGCCGCGTCGGAATTCGGCAAATCGCGCGGCAAGGGGAAATCGGGTGCCGGGGCCGCCGTCTGTGACGGCCGTGACGGCCGTGACGGAGGTGACGGAGATGACGGGCGAAGCAATCGGCGCGACGGGCACGGCGCCAATCCGCGCGCCGTCACTTTATTGTTGTTGATGGGCCTGGGTGGATGGGGTGTACAAGCGCAGGCGCAGGTGAGCTGCTCTGGCGCACCCTACTACTTCTTTAGCGGCAGTGCGTCGTGCATGGGCGTTCAGTCCTCAGCGACCGCCGGCGGGGCCACTGCGGTAGGTTATGGCGCCAGCAGTAGCGGACTCAATGGCGTCGCCGTCGGCTTTCAAGCCATTGCCTCCGGCGTCAACTCGATTAACGTGGGCGCGCGCACCGCTCCGGGTACCGGCGCGACCGCACAGGCGGCGATCGCTATCGGTACGGACGTCACCGCTAACGGTTCGTCGGCCATCGGTATCGGCCTGCAAGCCGTCTCTAGCGGCAACGTGTCGACTGCCGTCGGCCCCTCGGCGAAAGCAACCGGAGACAACAGCGTTGCACTGGGTGCGAGCGCCAGCGCTGCCGCGTCGGGCGCGGTGGCACTGGGCAGCGGAGCCATAGGTTCGCAAGCCAACGGTTTAGCCGTGGGTTCGGGAGCCAATGCCACGGGTGTCAACGCCATTTATCTGGGATCGCGCACCGGCGCGGGCACCGGTTCGTCCGGCACGTCGTCCATTGCGATTGGCACCGACGTCACCTCCAACGCCGACTATGCCAACGCGATCGGCTTTCAGGCGGTGGCCGGCGGGCCCGCCTCCATCGCGATGGGTTATACCGCCAACGCCTCCGGCACGCACGCCGTCGCGCTCGGCTTTCAGGCCATCGGCAGCGGCCTCAACTCGGTGTATCTGGGCGCGCGTACCGTCGCGGGCACGGGCGCAACGGCGGACGGGGCCGTGGCCGTCGGCACGGATGTGAAGTCCAGCGGGCTCTCCTCGCTGGCCGCGGGCACGATCGCCGTCGCCTCGGCGCAGAATGCGGTGGCGCTGGGGGCGGGAGCCCACGCCACCGGCCTCAACGCGCTCGGCATGATGGTCGGCTCCAGCGCCAGCGGCGCAAACTCCATCGCGCTGGGTGGGTCCGATTCCGTCGCGGAAGGCGGTTCGTCGGCGCCAGCGGCGGTGGGCGGCGCGGCGGCGGCGGGCATTCGCGCCATTGCGATCGGCGCGGGCGCCAGTTCGGCGGGGGCCTCGTCCATCTCGATCGGCGATTCGGCTCAGACGGGGGCCAATCCCAACGCCATCGCCCTGGGCACGAATGCAACCGCGTCGGCAGGCAGCGCCGTCGCGTTGGGCAATCAGACGGTTGCGAGCAACGGCAATGCGACGGCGGTTGGCTTCACGTCGCAAGCCCTCGCGGCGTCGACCGTGGCGATCGGCGACAGCAATACGGTGGCAGCCGCAGCCGGCGCGGGTTCGTTCGCCGGCGGACAGAACTCGCAGGTGCTCGGCGGCACGGGCGCTGTGGCGCTCGGTCAGGCGCAAACGGCGAGCGGCAACGGCGCGGTCGCGATCGGCGATCCCAATAGCGCGGTCGGCAACGGCGCAATCGCGGTGGGCGCGAACAATACGGCGACAGGCGATGGCGCGGTGGCCGAAGGCAACGGCAATATCGCCAACGGCCAGGGCGCGGTCGCGCTCGGCAACGCCAGCAACGCGAGCGGCGCGAGCGCGCTGGCATTCGGCGATACGGCGGTGGCGAATCAGGCCAATGCGATCGCGCTGGGCGCGGGCGCATCGGCCGGCAATGCGAACGCGGTGGCGCTCGGCTCGGGCAGCACCACGGCGACGGCGGTGGGGACGAGCAGCATCACGGTGGGCGGCATCACGAGCGCCGTGGCGGGCACCACGCCTGGCAGCACCGTGAGCGTGGGTTCGGTCGGCAGCGAACGCACGATCACCAACGTCGCGGCGGGCCGCGTGAGTTCGGGCAGCACCGATGCGGTGAACGGCAGCGAGTTGTATGCGACGAACCTGGCCGTCAACAACCTGACCAACGGCGCCACCGGCCCGTTCGTGTCGAACAATTCGGTGACGTCGGTACAGCCCGTATCGTCGGGCGCGAACGCCGCCGCCGGCGGCTTCGGCGCGTCGGCGACGGGCGCCGCCTCGCTGGTGGTCGGCAATCAGGCAACGGACAATGGCGTCGCCAACTCCACCGTGCTGGGCCAGGGCGCGAGCATCGCGAGCGGCGTGAGCGGCTCGAACGTGGCGCTGGGTCAGGGCTCGTCGGTCACCACCGCCGCGGTGCCGACGGGCAGCGGCGTCATCAACGGCACCACGGTGACCTACGCGGGCGGCACGCCCGCCGGCGCGGTCAGCGTCGGCACGGCGGCCGCGCCGCGTCAGATCACCAACGTGGCGGCCGGCCAGGTGAGCGCGGCGAGCCTGGATGCGGTGAACGGCTCGCAGCTCTTCGCCACCAATACGGCGATCACGACGGTCGGCACTCAGGTCACGAACCTGGGCAACAGCGTGGCGTCGAGCCTCGGCGGCGGCAGCACCTACAACAGCACGACGGGTGCGCTGACCACCAGCCTGAGCTACGGCGGCAACACCTATACGTCCGTGCAGAGCCTCGTCAACGCGTTCACCGGCGGCGGCACGACGCCGGGCATCAAGTATTTCCACGCGAACTCCACCGCGCCCGACAGCCAGGCGCTCGGCGCCGACAGCGTCGCGATCGGCCCGAACGCGGTTGCCAACAACGCAGGCGATATCGCGTTGGGCTCCGCCTCGCAGACCACCGCGGCAACGCCCACCCCGAGCACGACGATCAACGGCACGGTCTACGGCTTCGCCGGCGCCGCGCCGACCAGCGTGGTGAGCGTGGGCGCGCCAGGCGCCGAGCGGCAGATCCAGAACGTCGCCGCGGGTCAGGTGAACGGAGCCAGCACCGATGCGGTAAACGGCTCGCAGTTGTACGCGACGAATCTGGCCGTGGACAACCTCGCCAGCGTCGTGACGGCCAACAAGACGCACTACTACAGCGTCAACGACGGCGGCACGCCAGGCGGCAACTACAACAACGACGGCGCCAGCGGCAGCAATGCGCTGGCGGCCGGCATCGGCGCGACCGCAACCGGCGTGAGCAGCTTCGCCGGCGGCAACGGCGCCGCGGCGCAGGCGGACAACGCGCTCGCGTTGGGCGCGCTGTCGAACGTCTCGGTGACCGGCGGGGTCGCGATCGGCTCCGGCGCGATCTCCGATCGCGCGGTGCTCTCGGGCATCGGCTCGATCGCCAACGGCACGCACGCGATTCCGTTCAACACGTCGGATCAAACCTTGCTCGGCGCCGTGTCGTTCGGCAGCGCGGCGGGCAACACCTATCGCCAGTTGACCAACGTCGCGGACGGCACGCAGGCGCAAGACGCCGTCACCATCAGGCAGCTTGCCGGCGCGCTGTCGTCGTTCGCCGTGACCGGGCAGTTGTACTTCCACGCGAACTCGGCCGCGGCGGATTCGCTCGCCGTGGGTGCGGAGTCGATCGCCGTCGGTCCGACGACGGTGGTCAACGGCGACAACGGCGTGGGCATCGGCAACGGCGCGATCGTCGATGCGACCGCGCCGGGCGGCGTCGCGATCGGCCAAAGCTCGAACGCGGCGCAGGCGGACGCGATCGCGCTCGGCAGCGGCTCGATCGCCAGCGGCGCGCAATCGATCGCGCAAGGCGCGAACGCGAGCGCGGCGAATGCAGGCGGTATCGCGATCGGCTCGGGCGCGCAAAGCAGCGCGATCGACGCGCTCGCATTCGGTTCGGGCGCGCAGAGCAGCGCGACCGGCTCGGTCGCGCTCGGCTCGGGCGCGAGCGCGTCGATGGCGAACAGCGTCGCGCTGGGTGCGGGATCGGTGACGACGGTCGGCGCGTTGAGCAATTACATCGCGTATGGCTTGAGCAGTCCGCAGTCGTCGGCGGGCGAGGTCAACATCGGCAACCGGCAGATCACCGGCGTCGCGGCCGGCAAGGCCGGAACCGATGCGGTGAACGTGTCGCAACTGGATGCCGTCTCGACCCAGTTGACCTCGCTGATCAACCAGCGGACCAGCAATACCGGCGGCAGCTTCACGTCCACGCCGGGCACGCCGGCGCCGCCGGCCTCCAGCGGCTCGAATTCGTCGGCGGGCGGACAAGGCGCGACGGCTTCCGGTTCGAACAGCACGGCGGTCGGCAACAGTTCGCAAGCCAGCGCGACCGGCGCGACCGCGGTCGGCGTGGGCGCGGCCGCTACCGGGAATAACTCGGTGGCGCTCGGCGCGGGCAGTACCGACGAGGGCCGCAGCAACGTCGTATCCATCGGCTCGACTTCCGATCCGCGGCAAGTGGTGAACGTGGCCGCGGCAACCCAGGGCACCGACGCGGTCAATCTGAATCAGCTCAATGCCGGGCTTGCGCAAGCGAATGCCTATACCGATCAACGGATCAATCAACTGCAATCGGGCGTGAACTCGGTCGCGCGCAACGCCTATTCCGGCATTGCCGCAACCACTGCCTTGACGATGATTCCCGAGGTCGACAAGGACAAGACCTTGTCGTTCGGCATCGGCACGGCGGGCTTCCGGGGTTATCAGGCGGTGGCGCTCGGGGGCACCGCGCGCATCACCGAGAACATCAAGATGAAAGCGGGTGTCGGCATGAGCCCTGGCGGCACCACCTTCGGCATGGGCGCGGCCATGCAGTGGTAACGCGCGGACCGTCATCGCTCGAATGCGAACGCGATCGTGCGTTCGCAACGCAAGCACGAAACAACACGTGTGGAGAACAACATGAAGCAGCTTTCTGGATGGGGTTTATCGCTGAGCCTTGCTTTTTTTGCCGGATGTTCGGCTGCCTCCGGGCCGACCTTCAACGCTTATACCCTCACGGCCGAGGACGGTTCGAAGCTTCATCAGGTCGAATGTCATGGTCTTTTCGAGGGGCCCGCGACCTGCATGAAGGTGGCTCAAAAGATCTGCCGCGGAGAACCGGTTCGCGCGGTGCAAAAGGTGGGGGCCCTGCAAGCGGACAATGAGGAAACCGATGTCACGCGGCGACTCACCTTCGCGTGCGGTGCCGCGCCGGGTGCCGCACCCGCGGCGGCTTCGCAGCCCGCCGCAGCCAGGCCGCAAACGGTCGCCCGCTTCGCCTTGCAAACCGATGCGCTGTTTGCCTTCGGACAGTCGAGCCTCGCTTCGATCTCGCCTGGCGGCGCGGCAGGCCTCGAACAGGTCGTCACGCGTATCAAGCAGTTGAAAGGGGTGGAGTCGATTTCGGTCGTGGGCCACACGGATCGCATCGGGCCCGAGACGGTGAATCAGCGGTTGTCGCTGGCACGCGCCGAGACGATACGTGAATACATGATCGATCACGGACTGAACGGCGAAACGATTCACACGGCGGGAGCGGGTTCACGCGAGCCGACAAGCCAATGTCCCGCCGGCGAAAGCCGCGCGGTTATCGCTTGCCTTCAACCGGACAGGCGCGTCTCGATCGAAGTACGGGCGCAGTGAACGCAGTGAAATGACTCAGGACTCAGCGCCGAACGGACTCGCGATGAACGCGCGAGCCGCCAGCGCTGATCGGAACGGCCCGGCTTGCGCGCATGCGACGGGCCACTGAAGCGGCCTGCCTGCGTTGGCTACAGATGGCGCAACGCGAGCCGCAAGGCCGGCTTACTTGACTGTCTGCAGCACTTCGAAGCCTTCGAATTCCGGGTGGCCGAGATACAGCGATCGGGTGCCGCCGCCGGCGTTCCGGTGCGCAGCGCGGAATGCCTCGGATTGCGTCCAGCCTTCGAACGCCGCATGGTCCCGCCAGATCGTATGGCTGGCATACAGAACGTGGTCTTCTCTTTGAGGGCCCTTCAGCAGATGAAACTCCACGAAGCCCGGCACTTCCTTCAGATGCGTGTCGCGGCTGGTCCACAACTGTTCGAACTCGGGTTCAGCCCCGAGCGCCACCTTGAAACGGTTCATGGCGATGTACATGTCCGATGTCCTTTGACGAAATGATGCGATGCTGGATGCACGACGATGACCGCCTGATTCTAATCGGTCTTGCTAGCCGTTGAGGCCGTGCGTCCAGCATGAGCGCATCAAGGCGCGCCTGCGCGCCACGCGCTCAGGTTGCGCCAGGACAATCGGATGGCACCTGTCCCCTGTCATCCAATCCCGACATTGGACGGGCGATGCCGTGGGAGCCGCCGATCCCGCCGTACCGCCCGCCGTGCCGGATTCACATCGTCCTCGCCGAGATGGGCGTACCGGCCGTGACGCGTGCCCTTCTGTATGACCTCGTCGGAAAGGGACTGCGCGATCAGCCACGTGGCCAACGCACCCGCAAAAATTGCCGCCATTGAAGCAACGATCAGGTTTTCCATGCCGAACCCCCGTGAACTTTCAATCGATTGTGGGCGCGCTTGTCTATATAGTCCAAGACGCGTTTAAAATGGATTCGATAAGCAAATCTTATGGGCCGCGCATGATACTCCGCCACATCCGTTATCTGCTCACGGTCGCCGACTATCGCAACTTCACGCGCGCGGCCGACAGCCTGCATATTTCGCAGCCGGCGCTGTCGCAGCAGATTCGCCAGTTGGAAAACGATCTCGGCGGTCAGTTATTCGACCGCAGCGGCCGTGTGGTACGGCTGACGGATTTCGGCGCCATCTACGTGGAATATGCGCGCCGCGCGCTGCTGGAACTGGAGGCCGGCCAGCGCGCCTTGCATGACGTGCGGGACCTGTCGCGCGGACAACTCAGGCTCGCGTTCACGCCCACGTTTACCGAGTACCTGGTAGCGCCCGCCGTCGACCACTTTCACTCCACGTATCCCAACATCGTGATCGACATGATGGAGATGTCGCTCGAAGCGATCGAAAGCGGATTGAGTGAGGACCGGATCGACCTGGCGATCGGATTCACGGACCTGCGTTCGGACGATATCGATACGCAACCGTTGTTTCTGGAGCGGATCACCCTGGTGGTGAGCGACCGGCATCCCGTGGCCGCACAGCATGCCCCCGTCGTGCCGGCGCAACTGGCCGCGCTGCCTCTTGCGCTGTTGGGCGGCCAGTTCGTTTCGCGCTTTTATATCGACAGCTATTTCGAGTCGCAAGGGATCAAACCCAGCGTTGCGTTGCAGGCGAATTCGATCAGCGCGCTGCTGAAGATCGTGCGCGGCGGGAAGGTTGCCACGCTGCTCCCCGGTGCGCTGCGCTACGAGCATCGCGATCTGAAGTACATCCCGCTCGAACCGGAATTTCCCGCTCGAACGGTAGCCTTGCTCACGCGCAAAGCCGCCTATCGGACAGCGGCCGCCGCCGCGTTCTCCGACGCATTGAAAGCGATGCTGGAAACGGGCGCATTGTCGTCGCTGCGTGCCGAATAGAAAGCGCGCCGCCCCTCACGTATAGCGCGCAAGAAACATATCGGCCGCGGACTCCGCGACATCCTTCTGTTCCCGTTGACTCAGACGCGGTTGCCCCATCGTCACCTGCGGCCAGAACGCGAACGCCTTCACGAGACCTTGCAACTGCTGCGATGCGAATTGCGGGTCCGGCGTTTTCAGTCGGCCGTCCGCGGCGGCGGCGCGGATCCATACCGTCAGGTCTTCCTCGCGCTCGCCCATGCGCGCCACCATGTCCCGCGCGCGCTCGGGTGAATGAATGCCCGCCGCGATCGCCACGCGCGCGAGCGACAGAAACGCGTCGTCGTTCAACAGGCTCAGCTTGCGCGACAGCAGCCGCAGCAACTGCGCGCGCAAGGGCTTGTCGGCGCGATAAGCGGGCGCCTCCACCGCGTCGCTCGCATTCCATAACTGTTGAAGGATCGCCGCGAATAGCGCTTCCTTGCTTTCGAAATGGTTGTAGACCGTGCGCTTCGACACGCCCGCGCGGGCCGCGATGCGGTCCATGCTGGTCGCGTCGAAGCCGGCGGCGAGAAATTCCTCGATAGCCGCGGCGATGATGGCCGCGCGCTTGCGATCGGTCAGGCGTTCAAGGGAGAGGGAGGCAGCGTCGTTCATCGCTAAATTTTACACCGGACGGTTTACTTTTCCCTGAAATAAATTACACTGGCCAGTCTACTTTTGGCGAATGGACATTCCTATGACCTCGATTACCGGCTTCCTCGACCGTGCGTTGGGCCTGAACGCGGCGCGACGCGGGCGTGAATTGTCGCGCTCGTCGCCACAACACGATGGCGAGCGCTTTCGCAACGTGAAGCCGCGTCCGGTCGAAGGCATCGGCAAGACCTTGAAGATTGCGTGGAACGTGCTGTTCCGCAAGCCGGACGGCACGGTGCCGGCAGGCACGCTGCCCGTCGACGCGCTCACGCGCGAGCAGCTCGAGGCCGCGCCCGACCGCAGCCTGTACCGTCTCGGGCACTCGACCATGTTGCTCAAGCTGCGCGGCCAGTTCTGGCTGACCGACCCGGTTTTCGCCGAACGCGCGTCGCCGTTCCGGCGCTTCGGCCCCAAGCGTTTTCATGCGCCGCCCATCGCGCTCGCGGATTTGCCGCCGCTGCGCGGCGTGATGCTGTCGCACGATCATTACGACCATCTGGATCGCGAGACCGTGCTCGCGCTCGCCGCCACAACCGGCGTGTTCCTGACGCCGTTGGGCGTCGGCGACCGGCTGATCGAGTGGGGTATCGATGCCGCGAAAGTCCGTCAGTTCGACTGGTGGCAAGGCGTCGACATCGACGGCCTCGCCTTCACGGCCACTCCCGCGCAGCACTTTTCCGGGCGCAGCCTGTTCGACGGCAACAGCACGTTGTGGGCTTCATGGGTCATCGTCGACGACGATCTGCGCGTGTTCTTCAGCGGCGACACCGGTTACTTCGACGGTTTCCGGACCATCGGCGAACGGCTCGGCCCGTTCGACGTCACGCTGCTGGAAACAGGGGCCTACGACGCGCAATGGCCCTATGTGCACATGCAGCCGGACCACACGATCCAGGCGCACGTCGACCTGCGCGGCCGCTGGCTCGTGCCGGTTCACAACGGCACCTTCGATCTCGCGATGCACCGCTGGCAGGAGCCGTTCGAGCGCGTGATGGGGCTCGCCGCCGCGCAGGGCATTCCCCTCTCGACGCCCCGCATGGGCGAGCGGCTGGACCTCGCCTCGCCGCATCGCGGAGAGCGGTGGTGGCGCAATGTCGTCGAGGTTCTGGATGCAGCCGGCACGCCCCGGCGACGGTTCTCCTGCCGCAATGCGGGCGAGGCCAGGCTCCAGGACTAGGTTCAGGGCGGGATGCGCGTGCGCATGAGCGCGCCTGCGTTGCAATCGTCCAATCAGGAAGCCGCCGCTTGGCGCGAGCGGCGGCGCCGTCGGCTCAACGTAGACGTAGAATGCGCGGCATCCGGTAAGCTGTCGCAATGGCGCCGCGCGTCGATTCAGCGGCACGCGGTTGGGAGCATCCGCATCGTCATGCCGGAATCCCGTTACCAAACCGAACGTCTCGACGTTCCGGCAAGCTGGCGGTGCGCGTTCGCAACGGTTCTCGGCTGCACACGGCCGCCGGTTTTCCCGAACGAATCGAGACCGATGGAAACACTCAATGATCAACTATCTGGATCCGGTATCCGCACTCACGAACGCCGGCTCCCTGCTGTCAGCCGATGACAGCATCGTGGCGTCCTACGACCTGGAAGTCGGCGGCGTTCCCGCCGAAGGCTACCGAAGCCTGACCTGCGATCCGGCAATCAGAAACGCCAACGCCGCGCCGTTCGAAATCGACTACGCGCGCGTCGCGAGACTTCACGTGATCAACGGAATGGGCGTCACGCTCGGCGACTCGATCATCGGCCTCACCGCGCTCGCCGCGATCAAACGCGCGCATGCGGGAATCTCGATCAGCCTTTATCGCCCGCACAAGACGCCGGATTACGTGAAGCAACTGTACGAACTGGCCCAGCCGGTGATCGGACAGACGATCGATCTGCCCGTGCCTCTTGCGTCGATCCCCGACGACGAACTACGGATCGATATCGGCAATCATCTGTTCTGGCCGAACTTCTCGCGGATGCCGATGATCGACTTCTTTCTGTGGTCGTTAGGCGTTTCGCCAGACAAGGTCGATGCCCATGCATGCTCGAATGACTGGCTCAGAGAAGTTGCGCTGCCTTCGTTGGAAAAAGACGCGCAGCCCGGCAAGTACGTGCTCTTTTGTCCTGCGGCCAGTACGCCGGTTCGAAGTATCCCCGAGCCGGTTCACGCGGAACTCGTCGAGCGGATGTGGCGGAAATTTCAATTGCCGGTGCTCGGATTCGGACGGGTCGAGCACCCTCGCTACACCGACATCACGCACCGCTCTGCGAACACCGCCGCGTTTCTCGCATGGGTGAAGGGCGCGCGATTTCTTCTGACATCGGACACGGCCGCGGTGCATATCGCGGCGGGCTTCGACGTTCCCACCGTTGCGTTCTTCACGACGATCCCGGCGAAGATGCGGGTTCGCGACTATCCCCACTGCGTTCCAGTGGATCTGCCGCTTCCTGAACTCGCGGGCATCCAGGCAAGCGGACGGGAGGCCGACCTCCAAAGCGTGAAGCAGGCATATCGTGCGTTGCTCGATACGCACTGGGAAATATGAACGACAACGGACCACGGCGAGCGCTGGTACGCCGTGGTCCTCGAGCGGCTTACTGCTTCAGCAATTGACCGTAGGCGACCAACGAGTTGTCGGTTGCCTTGATCAGATACATGATTGTCCGCTGGTACAACGTCGTGCTGCCGGAAACCGGCAGGAACGTGATCGCCGCATTACCCGTATAGGTCACGCCCGAAGCCAGCGTGCAGGTGCTCGTCGTGCCGGTCGTCGTCATCGTGTAAAGGTTCTTGTTCGAGCCTGGCGTGGTCAACACCAACGTGCCCGAGACACCGCAGCCGAGCAGGTTGCCGGTGAAGCCGCCCGCGTCGTCGATGGTCAAGCTCGTCGTGTTTTGCGCCCACGTGCCCGTCACACTCGACTGCGTGACCGCGAGCGCGTTCGCCGGGTCGTAGTTCAAGGACAGATTCACGGTGTTGCCGTTCGCGACGTAGCTGCCGGTCAGGGTCTGATTCGCGCTGAACGTGCCGCTTCCCGACGTGGCCGTAAAGCGCAGGCCGCCGAAGGTCTCGAAGCCGCTCGTCAAGGTCCAGTTCGGTGCAGCGGTCGTTGCCGTGCCGAAGAACGTCGACGTGACGACGTTGAACAGGCCGCTCGTGTACGAGAGGTTGTTCGCCGGGTCCACGAAGGCCGTCGTGCGGGACGACGACGATTGCGTCCAGATGCCTTCGAAGCCATTGCCCGTGGCGGCAGTCGAACCGGACTGCGGAGCCGTCAGGCTCGGCAGTGTCTCGCCCGAGACGACGGGCGTCGACACGGGCGCCGAGGCCGGCGCCGGTGCGCTGGCGCTCGAGGCCGGCGCAGCGGCGGACGACGAACTGTCGCCCCCGCCCCCGCCGCACGCGGCGAGTGCGAATGAACCCAACAAGGAAATTACTAAAGGTAGTCTTTCTTTCATTTTCATTATGGTATTTAGCGTGCGGATTGTTAATCCGGCAAAATGATTGTTCAACTCTCGATATGCCCGCGCAAAATCGCGCAGCCGTTTAAACGGCAGGAAAATAGAAATCTTTAGCGTGGGCTGAGGAAATATTCTCTCAGCGGTGCTGGTCGGATCTTCGCGGTCCGATGGACGTGTGCCGGCATTGAATGCGAACTGCATAAAACGTTTGCACGCGTTTTTAATAACAGCCCGGTATAAGGGGTGAAACTACTAATCGGGCGACATGATGTTTCGGAAATGCGTGGCCGGCGGGGCCACCGAGAACTGATAACCGTTGCCCGGACGAACATCAAAAATCTTGTAGAACCTGCAACACAGATGTAGTTTACGTCACATGACTACACTCACCACCTGGTCCCTGCTGGTTCTCACGCTCCCTACCGAAAACGCCACGGCCCGCATGCGTTTCTGGCGCGCGCTAAAAGCGAAGGGATGTGCCGTGCTACGCGACGGCATCTATCTGCTGCCTTATACCGAAGAGCGCGAGCAGATGCTGCGCGAGCTGGCGAGCGCCATCGCGGACAGCGGCGGCAACGCGTATCTGCTGCGCGCGCCGAGCCTCGATGCCGTGCAGGAAGCGGAATTCCGGGCGCTTTTCGACCGCGCTGAAGACCACGCGGCGTTCATGCGTTCCCTGAAAGACGCACGCAAGACGATCTCGGGCCAATCCGCAGCCGATCTCACCCGGTTGCGGCGACGCTTGCGCAAGGACTACGAGACCATCGTCGCGACCGACTACTTCCCGGGCGACACCGCAACGCGTGCGCAAGCCGCGTGGCAAGACTTCATCGGGCTGGTCGACACCGTGCTTTCGCCGGGTGAGCCTCGTTCGGCCGAGCAACCCATTCGAAGCCTGTCGGCCAGCGACTATCAAGGACGCACCTGGGCCACGCGGCAGCATCCGTGGGTCGATCGTGTCGCGAGCGCCTGGCTGATCCGGCGCTTCATCGATCGCGACGCACGTTTCATCTGGCTCACATCACCCAGTGCCTGCCCCGCTGACGCACTCGGTTTCGACTTCGACGGCGCCGCGTTCACGCACATCGGCGAACGCGTGACGTTCGAGGTGCTGGTCGCGAGCTTCGGGCTGGAGAAGGAGCCCGCGCTGCGGCGGATCGCAGAGATGGTTCACGCGCTCGACGTGGGCGGCGCCGCCGTTCCCGAGGCCGCCGGTTTCGAAGCCGTGATGGCCGGCGCAAGCGAACGCGCGGCGCACGACGATCAGTTGCTCGATGAAATGAGTCGCGTGCTGGATTCGCTCTACACGCACTTCACATCGGCCGCGAAAAGCCGGGACGCCGGAGGACGATCATGACTACCACGACGGTGACGGCGCCGGGCTACACGCTCGGCCAGTTGGTGCTGTACATGCTGCGCCTTGGCGCGTTCGGGTTCGGCGGACCCGTGGCGCTGGTCGGTTACATGCACCGTGACCTGGTCGAGGAAAAGAACTGGATCAGCGAGTCGGATTACCGCGAGGGACTGGCGCTCGCGCAGATGATGCCGGGGCCGCTGGCTGCGCAACTCGGCATCTATATAGGCTACGTGCACTATCGGATCGTGGGCGCGACGCTGGCCGGCATCGCCTTCATCCTGCCGTCGTTCCTGATGGTGGTCGGCCTCGGCTGGGCCTACGCCCACTTCGGCGGACTCTCGTGGATGCAGGCCGCCTTCTACGGCGTGGGCGCCGCCGTGGTCGGCATCATCGCGATGAGCGCGTACAAACTCACCACCAGGACCATCGGCGGAAACAGACTCCTGTGGGCGATCTACCTGACGCTCGCGGCGGTAACCGTCATCACCGAATCCGAGATCGCGTGGCTTTTCATCGCGGGCGGCGTCGTCAACTGGTTCGTCGCGGCTCCCCCGAAATGGCTCCGCAAGGGCGGCCTGAATGTCGTTGCCGCCACGCAGTTGCCGGCCGCAAGCGGTGTTCTCAGCGGTATCGACTGGCCTCTGCTCGGCCAGATCGGGCTGTTCTTCATGAAGGCGGGCGCGTTTGTGTTCGGCTCGGGACTGGCGATCGTGCCGTTCCTTTACGGCGGCGTCGTCACCGAGCATCACTGGCTCAACGACAAGCAGTTCGTCGATGCCGTGGCCGTCGCGATGATCACGCCGGGACCCGTCGTGATCACGGTTGGATTCATCGGCTATCTGGTCGCGGGACTGCCGGGCGCCTGCGTGGCGGCGCTCGGCACGTTCCTGCCTTGCTATCTCTTCACGGTGCTGCCGGCGCCGTACTTCAAGAAGTACGGCAAGCTGCCCGCGGTCAAGGCCTTCGTGGACGGCATCACCGCCGCTGCCGTAGGCGCCATTACGGGCTCGGTGATCGTGATCGCACGGCGCTCGATCGTCGACTGGCCGACTGTTCTGCTCGCGCTCGCCACCGTCCTGCTGCTGTGGCGCTTCAAGAAACTGCAGGAGCCGGTCGTCGTCATCGCCGCCGCGCTCATCGGTCTTGCCGTGTACCCGCTGATTCATTCGCACGCCATTTGAGCGCGCGCGCGGACACCCGCGAGGACGACATTCATGGTCACGCGTACGGCGATGAGAGGACTCAGGGCACGGCTGTCCGCCTTGCTCCTTCCCGAAGGCATCGAGCGAGGCGCTTCGATTCTGCTTGCGGCTCGCGCCTTGCGCGGCATCTGCGACGGTTTTATCGCGGTGCTGCTGCCCGGCTATCTGCTGGCGCTCGGCTTTGGGCAACTGGCCGTCGGTCTCATCAGCACGACCACCTTGTTCGGGTCCGCCATCGCAACGGTGCTGGTGGGTTTCGCGGGCAATCGCTTTACGCAGCGCGGCCTGTTGCTCTTCGCGGCGGCGCTGATGATGGCGACAGGTCTTGCTTTCGCAGGCGTGTCTTCGCTATGGCCGCTACTCGTGGTCGCGTTCGTCGGCACGCTGAACCCGAGTTCCGGCGATGTCAGCCTGTTTCTTCCGCTCGAGCATGCGAGGCTCGCCGAGTCCGCAACGGGAGACGCACGAACCGCCCTGTTCGCACGTTATAGCCTCGTCGGCGCGCTCTCCGCGGCAGTGGGCGCACTCGCGGCTGGCCTGCCCGAGTCGATCGCCGCAGGGTCGGCTGCTTCTCCGCTCACGGCGATACGGGCGATGTTCGTCCTCTATGCCATCGCGGGAGCCGTGATCTGGTTCCTCTACCGACGCCTACCGGCGCGCCGGTCCAGGCCCGACACGCCGCGCGTGCCGCTGGGTCCCTCGCGGGGAATCGTCGCGCGCCTTGCCCTGCTCTTTAGTGTCGATGCGTTTGCAGGCGGACTTCTCGTCAACTCGCTACTGACCTTGTGGTTGATCCAGCGGTTCGGACTGTCGCTTGCCGCGGCCGGCCAGTTCTTTTTCTGGGCGGGGCTGCTGAGCGCGGGCTCTCAACTTGCCGCCGCACCGTTGTCACGCCGGATCGGCCTGCTCAACACCATGGTGTTCACGCATATCCCTTCGAGCCTATGCCTGATTGGCGCGGCGTTTGCGCCATCGCTCACGCTGACCCTGGCGCTTCTGCTTGCACGCAGTGCGCTATCGCAGATGGATGTGCCCACGCGCAGCGCCTACGTGATGTCGGTGGTGACGCCCGGCGAGCGTCCCGCCGCGGCCAGCTTCACGGCGGTGCCGCGAAGCCTGGCAGCCGCGCTCGCGCCCACCCTCTCAGGGGCACTGCTGGGCCTTGGGTGGCTCGGCGCCCCGCTTGTCGTGTGCGGCGCGCTGAAGATCGCGTACGACCTGTCGCTGCTCGCCGCATTCCGTCACGTCAAGCTCGACGGAGGTTCATCATGACCGATCGTAATGGCATGGGTCGCCGCTGCTTTGCCTCGTTGTTTGCCTCGTTGTTTGCCTCGTTGTTTGCCTCGTTGTTCGCGGTGGTCTCGATGGCCGCGGTCGCGGCGCTTATCGTCCATGACAGCGCGGCGGCTCATGACAAGCCGGCGGCGACGACGCTGCCGCTGACGCACGTCGCCGACATCCCGCTACCCGGCCGCGCCTCGCGCCTCGATTACGCGAGCTACGACCCGGCCCGGCACCTGCTCTTCATCGCGCACCTCGGCGACAGCGAAGTAATTGTCTTCGATACGCAGACCTCGCGTGTCGTCGGCCGTATCGGCAACATCGCCGCCGTGCACGGCGTTCTGGTGGTGCCCGAGGAGTCGCGCCTCTACGCGTCCGCAACGGGCACGAACGAGGTCGTCGCCATCGACGAGGCCACCCTGAAAATCACCGCGCGCATGCCGGGCGGCGTCTATCCGGACGGAATGGCCTATGCGCCGGAGAACCGGAAACTCTATGTGTCGGACGAGACCGGTGAAACTGAAACGGTGATCGATACCCGGTCCAATCGCCGCATCAACACGATCGCGTTGGGGGGCGAAGCCGGCAACACCCAATACGATGCCGCGTCCCGTCATATCTTCGTCAATGTTCAGACCCGACGGCAACTCGTCGAAATCGATCCGGCGAACGACGCGATCGTCGCGCGGATCGATCTGCCGGGCGCGCGAGGCAACCACGGCCTCCATATCGTTGCGCAATCGCACCTCGCCTTTATCGCGTGCGAAGGCAACGACAGATTACTGACGCTGAATCTGCTCACGAGGCAGGTTGTCCAGTCATTCGAGGTCGGCGGCGATCCCGATGTGCTGGCGTTCGATCCCGGACCGGGCACGCTTTACGTTGCTGGCGAAGCCGGGATCGTATCGATGTTCGCCGTTGGCGCTTCAGCCGTGACGAAAATCGGCGAAGGTCGCATAGGGCCGAACGCGCATGTGGTCGGCGTCGATCCATCGACGCATCGCGTGTATTTCCCCCTGAAAAACGTCGACGGGCATCCCGTACTGCGCGTGATGGCGCCCCGTTGAGGTGTTGTTTCGAAGGAAAGCGATGACAGGCGACTCGCTGATCCGCACCGGGGCATCCTGTGGTCGGCAGTTAATCGCGCTCACTTCCCCGCACCCGTCGCCGGCACACAAGTCAGCATCAACGCGCTCCCGTTGCCCGCTTCGGCACTTAGCATCGCGCGATGAAACTCGCGGTGATCGCATGACCATTCGGCGATGAAGTCCGCGGCACACGACGCATGGGGCGTGCGAGCGGGCCTGGCCTTCACCACGTAGCGGCATGTTTCGCGTTCGTTGCAGCGCCTCGCGAGATCGCGCGTGACGTTGCCCGTTGCCGCGCCGCAATTCGCGCCATAGGTTGCCGATTCGACACGTATGTGCTGCGCCTGGCCGGCCTGCGCGGCGATGCCGAGCGCGGCCGCACTGACGATTGCAATACGCCCAGGAATGTTCATGCTTGCCTCCCGCATCGGGACGTTGCGTTCGACGGCGCTGCAATGATCGGCGCGCCAGATCGCACTACCGCTACGCGCAAAAGGCAACGCCGGCGATGCCGGCCCGGCGTTCGCGGGTCGCCGCCGTGCATGCGGTAAACGTTAGCGTGGATCGCGTATTCGCGAAAGCGCGAAGTAATCCATCGCTACGGACCCCTGCGCGGAAACCCAAATTCAAATCCGGAACGGGGCATCGACACGCGACATCTAAGTTCATATCCGCGTCGCTGTTTCGTCATCGACGACACCAACCGACGCGACGTGTCGTTATCACCGGGAGAATTCGTATGAGCATCATCAAGACGGGATGGGTCGGCGCGCTGGTCTTGTCCAGTTTCGCTGCGTGGGCGCAAGGCGCCGGGCCAACGGACCCGCAAATCGCGGCGATCGTCGTTACCGCAAACCAGGTCGATATCGACGCCGGCAAGCTCGCGCAGTCGAAATCCAGCTCGAAAGACGTGAAAGCCTTCGGGCAACAGATGGTCACCGACCATGGCGGCGTCAACAAGGCGGCCGTCGACCTGGCGCACAAACTGAACGTCACACCGGAGGAGAACGCAACGAGCCGGAGCCTCAAGCAAGGCGGCGAGGACAATCTCGCGAACCTGAAGAAGCTCGACGGCGCGGCGTTCGACAAGGCGTATATCGATCACGAAGTCACCTATCATGAAAACGTACTCGATGCGCTCGACAAGACCTTGATTCCGAACGCGCGGAATGGCGAACTGAAGGCGCTGCTCGTCAAGGTGCGGCCGGCCTTCGTCGCGCATCTGGACCATGCGAAGCACTTGCAGGCTTCGCTGGGCAAGAGCGGTGGCTAAGCGCATGAGTTGGCATGCCGCGAACTTGCGTCGGCGCGGCGGTCCACGCATCGGACCGGCCTGGCTCGCGGGCGCGTTGCTGGCAAGCGTCTGCTTCGCGGCAACGGTCGATGCGAGCGCGTCGCCCAGGACTTATGTCGTCAGCATCGAAGGCATGCGCTTCGATCCGCCGAGGCTGACGGTGCATCGCGGCGACAAGGTCGTCTGGACCAACCGCGATCCGTTTCCGCACACAGTGAGCGCAAGCTCCCATGCCTTCGATTCGCGGAGCATCGCTGCAAACGCATCGTGGACCCACGTCGTGCGCCGATCGGGCAGCTACCCTTACCTATGCCGCTTTCATCCCACGATGCAAGGCACGCTGACCGTGCAATGAAACGGCTGACTTCAGGAGCCATCATGACGAATCCCGCAGCGCGGACGGCGAACCAGGCAGACGACGACCCATCGATCGCCCGTCGCATCGCGGCAGGCGACCGGTCGGCGTTCGAACTGATGATGCGCCGATACAACCGGCGCCTGTTTCGCCTCGCGCGCGCCGTGTTGCCATGCGACGCCGATGCGGAGGACGCGCTACAGGACGCGTATCTGTCCGCCTATCGGGCAATCGGACAGTTTCGCGGCGACGCCACGCTCTTCACGTGGCTTTCGCGGCTCGTGCTCAACGAATGCTTCGGTCGGGTGCGCCGGCATGCGCGGCGTCAAAACATCATCCCGCTGGTGGACACGAACCCCGATACCGATACCGATACCGAGGCCGATGCGATGGCTGAGCACGATCCTTCCTATCATGCCGCGGCACGCGCCGAGGTCCGGGTTTTGCTGGAACGTAAACTGGACCGGTTGCCCGCCGCGTTTCGCATCGTATTCATGCTGCGTTCGGTCGAGGAAATGAGCGTCGAGGAAACCGCGTCGTGCCTCGATATTTCCGAGGCGACCGTGCGCAGCCGGCATTTTCGTGCGCGGAGCATGCTGCGCGAATCGCTCGCGCGCGACCTCGATCTGGCCGAGCGCGATCTCTTCGAATTCGGCGGCGGTCATTGCGACCGACTGGTTGCCGCGGTGCTGGCGCGCCTGGAGAGCGGCGAGAACGGCTGACCTTCGAGCCGTGCCGTGCTCGTTGTCCTGCTCATTGCCCTGCTTTATCCGGCGTTGGATTGGGAGCTACATGATGGAACCCGCATTGGTATTGAAAACGGCAACGGTATTGCTCGCGCTGGGCGCGCTCGGCGGCCTCGTCATGGCCGGCATGCGTTTCGCCGGCCAGCCTCATCCGCCGGCATGGCTTGCCATGCTGCACGGCTCGGTCGCCGCCGCGGCGCTCACGCTATTGATTTATGCGGCCGCCACGGTCGGATTGCCCGCGCTCGCGCTTGGCGCACTGATCCTTTTTCTGATCGCGGGCGCGGGCGGCGCAGTGCTGAATCTCCGCTATCACTGGAAGATGCTCGCGTTGCCCAAGTGGCTGATCGTGGTTCACGCGGGCGTCGCCGTGTTGGGCTTCGCGCTATTGGTGATCGCGGCGTGGGCCGCGTCCGGCGCATAAGCGGCTCTGGATGCCTGCCGGAGCAAGTGCGCCGCTCGACCGCCGTGCGCCGGTTCAGAAAGAAAGTCAGCGCACGGGTTGACCGACAATCCACGCCCATGCCGCCCGCAGGCGTCGCGCGCGGTCTTCGAAGAGATACGACGCGGCCAGCGCGAATAGCGCTGAAGCCACCCCCGTCAACACGTGCTCGACAATGGGAATGCGATAGTGACTCGCATGCGAATAGGCGTCGCCTAACGTCGTCAGAAAGCCGACCATCAGCGCATTGCTATATCGGTGCGCGAAGAATTTCGCCGCGGGCGTGAACGTCAGAAGTATGGCGAGGAGTCCGGTGAGCAGCCCCGTCTGGAACGCGATGGTCCAATGAGCAAGGCTCATGACATTGCCCCAACTCCCCGGCATGCAGGTCATGCACGCACTGGTCGGCTGCCAGAAACGCTGAATAAACAGCCTGACGCGGCGCTTCCATTCGCTTGACATGATGTATCCCCGTCGAGCCTGCGCATCCATGCGGACATGCTGGAATACTACACCGCGATTGCCGCCGTCCAGACCCGGACCGCCCGCCAATTGTCCGGCTCCAGATGCCATGCGCGGCAGGCGCTTCACGCCGATCAGCCGTGAGTAAAAACGCGGGCTTGAATAGCGGCTCTGCATTGTTTATCGGCTTCGCAATACTTTCGCAATACCTTCGCAATACCATTAATTTCAGCTTTTTTTTCGGTTTTTGTTCTTAACCGCGGAGGTAACATCGTCGCAGCCTGAAAAAGAGGGGCAACCCATGACGATGACCTTGACTCCGCCGGCGTCCGCGAAAATAAGCAAGTCGTTGAAAATAGACGCCATTCGATTCCTTGCGGCGTTCTGGGTCCTGATGTATCACTTTCGTCCGCCCCTCTTCAAGGAGCTTTTGCCGCATCGGCTCGCTTTTTTAGGCGGCGCGTTGTGGTCGGGATCGACCGCGCTGTTTGCGGGTCCGGCAGCCGTCATCGTGTTCTTTGTCATTTCCGGCTATTGCATCCACAACGCGTATCAGAAGGATGTCGCCCTCAAGCCGATCAACTATTACGCGTCCCGATTCGTCCGCATCGGATTGCCGCTCGCGATCCTGCTATGCCTCGTTCAACCTTTGCCGACGGGGCAGAATTATCTCGAGTCCGTGTTGTGGTCGCTTTACTGCGAAATGGCGTATTACGCCGTTTATCCCATCTTGCGCCCGCACTTTCGCTACATCGGCGAAATGATCGTGGGCAGTGCAATGGCGGCCGCGGTCATGGTGACGGTGGTTCGCCAGTTCGGGCATCCCGCCTGTTACGGCTGCGTCTATGAGACGTATCGAATTCCGGGTACGGCTTTACTCTATGCATCGGGATGGATTTTCGGCTGCCTGATCGCGGAAACGCAGCGCAATGCGGAGCAATTCCAGGTTCGCGGCGCGTATTCGCCGCTCACGATGATGATCAAGAACGGGCTTGATCGGACCACGCATTACCTGGCGAACTACCTGATTGCGCTCAGAGTGGCGATTGTCGTGGCCGGCGCGGCGATCATGATCCTGCTGTCCGAATCGAATCTCAAGCCGGCGATCGTGCCGTTGATTACGCCTGATATCACGCTTCCGCTATTTCAGTTTCTCGCGGCAATCTGGATCGCGACGGAAACCGCCACGCCTTCCAAAGCCGGCATCTGGTCCGCACTCGCGGCTTTCGGGGCGTGGTCGTATAGCCTTTATCTTTGCCATAAGATGGCGCTCGCATTGCTGGAAATGAGCGGCTTCGACGGCACGTCACGATTCGCGTGGTTCGTACAGGTGCCATTGGCATTCGCCATCAGTTACGCGTTCTACCGGATGATCGAAAGGCCCTCGCATACGGTTTCGCAACGGCTGCGCAAATACACGCCGAATTCGCCGGCCGCGCCCGTGGCCTGAGCCGCCGAGCCGAGCTTCGACACCGCTACGTCTGCCCCAGCGTCCGATACAACTCGTTCGCGCGATTCAGATGCGCGCGCATCGCTTCGGCCGCTCCGTCGCCGTCGTGTCTGGCAATCGCGTCGACGATTCGCTGATGCTCCGACAGCGTCAACTCCTCCGCGCCGGGCGCGCGCACGAGCGGCCGGTAGTACTCGCCCGCCCAGCGAAACAGCGATTCGACAATCGACGGGAAAATCGGATTGCCGCTGATCAACGCGATCTCGCGGTGAAACGCCATATCGCGCTCGATGAACTCCTCCAGATTGACCATCGAGGCACGATGCCGCGCCACGCTGAGTTGCAGACGCGCCACGTCTTCCTCGGTCGCGCGCTCCGCCGCCATGCGCGCGGTGCCCGTTTCGAGAAAAACCCGCGCCTCTTTCAGATGCGCCAGCATGTCGGGATGACTGCGCAGCAGGTGCATCGCGCCGCCGGCGATCTGCGCGATCAACCGGTCGGCCGTGGGCACGACGACTCTCGCGCGCTCGCCGTGCACGATCTCGACAATGCCGGAGCGCTCCAACGTTTGCAGTGCCTCGCGAATGGCGGGCCGGCCCACGCCATAAATTTCCATCAACTCCCGCTCCGATGGAAGCTGCGCGCCGGGCGCGATTTCGCCCGAACGGATGCGTTCCATGAGCCGGTCGACAACTTCCTGATACAGCTTTCGGCGCTGAATGATCTCAGCCATGACATGTCCGCGTAAAACCAAGTGGTGTAATGACCTTACCACGGACACGCCGCCCGATGGAAGGGCGCGAGGACAGCGCGGAGCATGATCCGGCGAGAGCGGCAGCCTGCGACGCAACCGCTCTCTCGCTCGACACGCGCCCGAACGTTATATCGCCGACACGCGCCCTTCCCTGACCGCGCCGAAGAACGCGGCATCGCCGATCTGCCCGCCTTTCAGCACGATTTGCAGACCATCGCGCCGCGGTTCGGCGGACCATGCGCGGCACAGCGGCGCGCCAGGCGCGAGCCCTGCCACGACGCTCAGCGCATCGATACCCAGCGCGCTCGCCACCTCGCCGGAACTGTCGCCACCCGCGACCACCACGCGCGTCAGCGCGACGCTATCGAGCAAGCGCCGCATCACCTCGGCCAAGGCACGCCCGACCTGGCGCGCCGCATCGTGCCGCGCGAGTCCGGCGGCGCACGCAATGGCGTCGAAGCCGCTTACCGCCGGATCGTCCGGCCCTTCGGCGCTATGCACGATCACGCTGACGCCACGATTCAACGCCTGCGTGGCCGCCATCACGACGCGTTCGATCTCGGCGGCGCCGTCGCGCGAATCGAGCGCCCTCGGCAAATCGAGGCGCTCGGTGTGAAAACCGTGCGCGCGCGCCCAGCCGATTTGCGCGGCCGTCACCGGCGAGCAACTGCCGCTCACTGCCGCAATCGCCTGCACGGGATCGGCGACCGGTAGCGACGGCGTCGGCGGCAACAATCCACACGCGCGCCAATGCGCCGCCAGCGCGTATTGCAGACCCGACGACGACGCCGTGAATATCCCGCCGCCACGCTGCTCCCAAACCAGACGCCCTGCCGCAGCCAGGGTCGCTTCGTCGAGCACGTCGATCAGGACGACCGGCGTGTCGGGCGCACTCAGCGCTCGCACTCGCGACGCGACATCGGCGCCGCGCAGTTGAAGCATGTCGATCAGTTCGATGCGCCGCGCCGTTTGCCTCGCGAGATGCAGGCGAAGATCGGCCTCGTTCATCGGCGTGACGGGATGCCGCGACATGGTCGGATGCCGGTCGAGCCGGTAGCCGACGCCATCCACGGCGGCGAACAGGTTGCCGAACATCTGATAACGCTTCAGGCGCGGTGCGCCGATCACCATCGGCGACCAGTGGCCGGGGCTATGCCTGACGCCGATGTCGATCGCGCGGCCGATCGACCCGACCTCGGCGGACGAATCGAAGGTCGAGCACACCTTGTATTGCAAAATCGGCGCACCGAGCGCGGCGAGGCTTGCAAAGGCATCCGCAAGCTCGTCGTCCATCCATGCGCTCGAACGTCCACGCGACGAACCCGCCATGCCCACGCAGCGCACTTCGGGAAAACGCGCCAGCAACTCGCGCGTCGGCTTTTGCAGACACAGCACGGTCGGCACGCCGGCGGCTTGCATGGCTTCCATCGCGTCCGTCGAGCCGGTGAAGTCGTCGCCGTAATAGGCGAGCAGCAACCCCGCGGGCCACGCTGTCGCGTTCGTCGCGTTCGTCGCGTTCGTCGCGTTCGTCGCGTTCGTCGCGTTCGTCGCGTTCGTCGCGTTCATCGGCTCGGTCCCGTTCATTTCCAGAACTCCAGCGCGGCGTTCAGTGCCGGATGCCTCGAAGCATGCTGCCTGAGCGGCACGCCTTCGATCGCCGCGACCCACGCCTCGCGCAACGCCTCGACGCCCGCCGCCACGCCGCCCGGATGACCGAAGATGCCGCCGCCCGCCGTATGAATCAGATCCGCGCAGCCGATCGCGGCGTAGGTGTCCGCGGCCTGCAAGCCGGTCTGCCCCGAACTGAACACCGGCATCGCGGACATCGGCGCTTCGGGCATCACCGGCGCGAGCACCGCGCGCGCGGCGGCGATCACGCTGTCGTCGGGCTCGCTGAACTTGTTGCGCAGCCCGTTCACATGCAGATGATCGGCGCCCGCAAGACGCCAGATCATTTGCCACGGCGCGTAGTCCCAACCCAATTCGGCGCAGCGCGACAGATAACCCCAGCCGGCGCGATGCGCGTGAATCGGCAACTGCGCGTGTCGCCGCAATTCATGCATGCCGACCAGACCGATCGAGTTGAGCACCGCCATCACGCAGGTGCCGCCCTCGGCCAGCACGAGATCATGACGACGACGCATCTGATCGAGATCGCCCGTCAGGTTGAACGCGACCATCGCCTTCTTGCCGGTGCGATCCGCTTCCGCGTTGACCACGCGCATCACGGCCCGCACCCGTTCGTCGAACGGACAATGCGGACCGTCGGCCTGCAATTCATCGTCCTTGATGAAGTCGATGCCGCCCGCGACGAGTTCACGCACCTGCTGCGCCGTCTGCTCCGGCGACAAGCCGACGCTCGGTTTGATGATCGTGCCGATCAACGGGCCGCGCGTGACCCCGCTCAGCCGCCGCGTGCCTTCGATACCGAACGCGGGCCCCGGATACGCGGAGGCGAACGACGGCGGCAATGTCAGCCCGGTCAGGCGCAAGCCCGACACCTGCCGCAGTTCGAACAGATTGCCCGCGATGGTCGACAGCAGATTCGGCAAGGACGCACCGAGGTTTTCGATCGGCCACGACAGTTCGAGCGTGCAACGCGTATAGCGCTCCGACACGATTCCGCCGGCGAGACTCGGCCGACCGACCGTCTCCAGCACCGTCAAACCTTCGACGCGTGCGCCCGAGCGCGCCTTCAGTTCGGGCGTTTCGTTGGGCAACGCGACAAAGGTGCCGCTCGACTGCTCACCCGCGATCACGTCGGCGGCGCGTTGTGGATCGTCGCCGGTTTCGAGCCAGTAAGTGGCGTGGATGCGTTCGCTCACGATATCAATCCCTGTTTGGCAATCGGCAAGAAGGCACACGTTTTCATGTCAGGTGATCCGGCGAATGCTCTCGGCGATCTCCGCGCGGTCGAACACGTTCTTCCAGTCGTCGCGCATCAGCCGCGGCTTGCCGAATTCGATCGCCTTGTTGCACGCATCGGAGAACGCGCCTGGAATTTCGTTGAAGATCACCGCGCTCAGGATGTTCATGTGCCCGAGCAGAAAATCGCGCGCCGCCTCTTTCGGCACGCCCCGTTTCACGGTCTCGTCCATCGCTTCGCGCATCACGTACAGCAGCGTCGCGCAAATCGTTTCCGACAGGCCGGGTTCGAGCAGCGCCATCTGGTCGACGCTCAAACGATACGACCGCAGGATCGGCGCGTAGATCACCTTGGCCACGTCTTCACCGAGGTCGAACGCTTCTTCCGGGCCTTGCATCAGCGCGCTGGTGATCGACTGCTTCGCGTATGCGCCGCCGAAGAAATCGCGCCGCGCCTTCGGATCGGCTTCGTCGTTGAAAATCAGCGGATGACACGGATGCGCGACGAAATACGTGAGGTCGTCGCGCTTGGGCAGGTGGCCGGCGAACGGCGCGGCGGCGTCCAGCGTCATCACCATCGTGCCGGCCGGCAGCTTCGGCGCGATTTCGTGACTGAGCTTGCCGATCAGCGTGTCGGGCACCGCGAGGATCACCACCTGCGCGCCATCGAGCGCGGCATCGGTCGACACGCAGTCGACGTTCAGTTCTTCCTTGAGACGCTTTTGCCCCGCCTCGCTCACCTCGACGTGCGCGACGCGGTAGTCGGACTTCAGCAGATTGCTGGTGAGGCGAAAGCCCATCTTTCCGCCGGCGCCGAACAGTGCGATCTTTTCTTTCATGGTGCGAACTCCTTGCATGGATTCATTGAAAAATTGGTGGCGATCAGCTCGAATGCGATTGCGGCTTGAGCGTGACGGGCGCGATGCCGTCGCCGGGTTTAGGCAGGCGCGCTCTGCTGCAGAACGCGAAGGCAAGCCCTGCGCTCATCAGCATCAGCACGCCGACCACGAACATCGGCGCGTGATACGAGCCGGTCGCATCCTTGACGGCGCCCGTGACATACGGCGCCATGAAGCCGGCCAGATTGCCGATGGTGTTGATCAGCGCGATACCGGCCGCAGCGGCCGCGCCCGAGAGAAAACGCGCGGGCAGCGCCCAGAAATTCGGCAGCGCGGAAAAGATCGCGCATGCGGTGACGGTGATCACGGCGACGGTCGCGGCGGGCGATTGCATGTACAGCGCGACGGGAATGCTCGCCGCGCCGATCAGTGCGGGCACGCCGATGTGCCACGCGCGCACGCCGTGCTTCGTCGCATTGCGGCTCCACAGATACAGTGCAAGCGCGGCGGGCAGATACGGAATCGCGGTGATCAAACCCTTCTGGAACACGTTGAAGTGCGTGCCGAACTGGCCTTCGAAGCCGCCGATGATCGTCGGCAGGAAAAAGGCGAGCGCGTAGAGTCCATAGATCAGGCCGAAGTACATCAGCGCGAACATCCACACGCGGCCGCTTCTGAATGCGGCTCGCGCATGCATCGAATGCTGTGTCGACGCATTGGCGCGGGCCCGTTCTTCCGCTTCGAGTTCGGCGGTGAGCCAGGTTTTCTCGGCGGCGGTCAGCCAGCGCGCCTGTGAGGGCCGGTCGGCGAGATAGAACCACGCCACCACGCCGACCACGATTGCGGGCACCGCGACGCCGAAGAACATCACGCGCCAGCCGGCCAGCCCGAAGAGGCCATGCGCCTCGATCAGCAACGCGGCCACGGGTGCGCCGATCACGATGGTCAGCGGCTGCGCGAGATAGAACAGCGCGAGAATATGGCTGCGATAGCGCGACGGCACCCACATGCTGAGGAACAGAATCGCGCCCGGGAAAAAGCCCGCCTCCGTCACGCCGAGCAGAAAGCGCAGCGTGTACAGGCCGGGAATGCTGCTAACCCACGTGAACAGCAACGCGACGATGCCCCACGACACCATGATGCGAGCGAGCCAACGACGCGCGCCGAACTTGTGCAACGCGAGATTGCTCGGAATCTCCAGCACGATGTAGCCGATGAAGAACACGCCGGCCGCGAGACCGAATTGCGCGGCGCTCAGCGCGAGGTCCTTCGTCATGCCGTTCGGGCCGGCAAACGAGATTGCCGTGCGGTCGAGAAAATTGATGAAGAACATCAGCGCGACGAACGGCACGAGGCGGATCGACACCTTGCGGATAGCCGATCGTTCGATGGGGTCCACGGTTACGGTTTGCATCTCACATCTCCTATCGGTCGCGGGCGGCAGGCATCGGCTGCCCGAAAGGTGTCGGCCCGGAAGCTATCTGCATGCAGGCGAAGGGTTTGAGCGACAACACGCTGTCGCTCACGAGGCTCAGCCGGTCCACTGGAATTCGCCCGCCTTGCGCCGCGTCGAACGACGCTTCGTCGAGCGTGGATAGGCTCATGTCAGCCGCCACGCTGCCGCCGCTGAACGTCAAGCACACCGTGCGTTGATCCGCGGTGAGGTTGGCGACGATCAGGCGCATGCGTCCCTGCGCATCCCGCGCGCCGAAACACGCGACCTCACGAGGACTCGCCGCGCGGCATGGCAAGCGGGTCGCTCCGGCCATCCGCGCCATCGCGGCGGCGACATGAAACATCGGATAGCGCGCTGGAGCGGACGCGGCATCCACCAGGCCGCGCGGCCCCGTCAGCGCGCCGAGGGTCAGGCATTCGAGCGCCGCGCCTTCGAGCGCCGTTGCGTAACCGGCCAGCCACGCTGCGCCGAACAGACCGCGCTGACGCGGGTCGTCGCCGGCCATCGCCACGCGCTCGCCGCGCGGATTCGGCATCACGCGCGAACCGTACGGGTTCTGCCGCATGCCGATCGAGACCGGGCCGATCGCATACGGCTGCGCGCCGATCAGCGCGCGACAGGAACGCGTGATGTGCGGAATCGCTTCGAGCGTTTGCATGACGCTGCGGTCGTCGGCTGCGTGAACGATGGGACAGGTTGCATGCGTGACCCAATCGACCCGTTCCAGCGGCGGGCGCTTGCGATTGAGTTCCGTGAAGTAGCTCAGCATGCCGCCGCCTAGACGCAAGCCGGGAAACGCGCGGCGTGCGGCGCGGTAAACCTCGTCGAGCGGCGGGCACGGCGGGCTGATGCTCCCCGGCGGGTTCGACTGCCGGTGCACGGACGGACTAACGACAATGCCTGTCAACTCGAGTCCGGCTTCCTGAATCCGCGCCGCGATCCATTGCAATTCCTCTTCGGGCGCGGCCACGCCGGGCAGCGCGCATTCGAGCACCGCGGGGAGCGCGGCGCGGCGTTGCAGTTGCGCGAACCGCGCGAGTTCCGCAGGACCGTGACCGGCGACGGGATCGAAGTGCAGCGTCAGACGCTGCGGCGCGAGTTCGGCCAGCAATGACAGATTGGCAAGCGTCGCGTCGATCTCGTCGGGCGCGATCGTCACGCCGAGTTTGGGCATCGGCTCGTCGATGCCGCGCAAGTCGATCAGGATTTCGCCGTGGCGTGGCGACAGCGCCGCTACCGCGTTCAATTCGGGCGGCGCACCGTCCACTTCGACACGTATCGACTGCTCGCTCGTCGAGCCCTTTTCGATCGTGTAGGGCCACGGCAGTTCGAGCGGACGCGAGTAGGTCTTGAACGATGCATCCGACCAGTTGCGTTGGTCCTCCATCTCGAACACGTCGCCGGTGAAAGCGCAGCGCACCGTTGCGCCGGACGCAAGCGCATGCTCGATCGCGCGGATGTGCTTGAACGGTTGCCACGGATCGATCGACGCCGGGAACGACGATGTCTCGATCGTGCCGTCGTCGTGCGTGACGCGCGCCGCCGCGCCCGCGATGCCCTCGATCGGATGCAGAACCACGAAGCCGCAGCGCGCCGCGAGAAAGTCCGTTTGCGCGGTGGCCCGGGCGCTGCATTCGAACGCACCGTCGGCGTCGCATGCGATCAGGACCGTGTAGGTCAGTACATGGCCCTCGGGATTCACGCAGCGCGCGGCGTACGAGACATGGAAGCCCCGCGCACGCGGCTCGATTTCGACGTCGCGAATCTCCGGCCGGCAAGTGCCCCAATCCCGATCGCGCACGAGCCAGCTAATCGCACGAACGACTTCGGTGCCGCCGTGGCGAATCTCGCGCAACGCGCCGTCGATGAAAAGCGCCGACCACGGGCCGGCCGTCAGCGTCTGCGCTGTTGGCTCGATCTGCGAGGTGCCGTAGTAAATATTCGCAAGCGTGCGATCACGGCTATTCATCGCGGCACCGCATCGGAGGAACTGAACGTGAGCGCATGCGCTGCCTCGTCGAGCGAATTCAACGCGACCGTTCGGCCTTCACGCGCGGAAAGGTATGCAGCCTCGACGAGCGCAAGCGTCTTCAGATTGTCGCGGCCGCTCGTTTGCGGTTCGCTTCCGTTGTTAAGGCAAGCGATCCAGTGACGCTGAATGTTCAGCACGCTGCCCTGAATCGCCCCCCACGGCGCGCTGGCCCAGGCCAACGGCGGCGGCGCCACCGTTTCGGTGCGCGTGCCGTCGCGGTTGTGAATGTCCAGCCGGTAGTCCGCCGACAGGCGCAGCGTGCCGTCCGCGCCATCCACTTCGATCAAGGTCTGTGGGAACAGCTCGCGCGCCTGGCGCGACGCGTAGCTGCAATCCACCACGCTCGTCACGCCGCTTTCGTGTGTGAGCAGCATGGTCGCGACGTCTTCACCGGCAATCGCCGGGTTCACGCGCGAGGTCGCCGCGGTGAGACGTGTTGCATCGCCGAACAGAAAGCGCGCGATGTCGAGAATATGAATGCCCAGGTCTTCCACGATGAAGCGTTCGTTTCGCGCGAGATACGGTTGCCCGCTGAATACGTCGAACGCTGAACGAAACGACACCCGGCCCCAGAACGGCGCGCCGATCGCACCGTCGCGCAGCGCGCGGCCCACGGCCTGAATCGCCGGCTGCCAGCGAAAATTTTCGTGGACCATCAGCGGCACGCTAGCGCGCTCGCATGCGGCGACCATCGCGCGGGCATCGGCGAGCGTCAATGCGAACGGCTTCTGGCAGATCGCCGCGACGCCCGCTTGCGCAGCCAACTCGACCAGCGAACGATGACTCGGCGCGGTCGTCGCGATGTCGACGAAATCCAGTTGCTCGGCGCTAAGCATCGCCGCGGCGTCCGTGTATAGACGCTCGATACCGAACGCTTGTCCTGCCGTGTTCAGCCGCTCGCTATCGGCATCGCACAGCGCGACGATCTCCACGCCGTCGATGTCCCGCCATGCATGCAGATGATTGCGCGAGAAGAAGCCGCATCCGATCACCGCCCCTTTGAAGCGCTGTGCCGTTTTGTTCGTTGCGTCCGTTGCACTCATCGCTCACGCTCCCGTCGCCGCCTGCTTCTGCAACGCGAAGCGCTGCTGCACCCGCCGCTGTATCTGATCGACCACCACCGCCGCGACGATCACCACGCCCTTGATGACGGTCTGCCAGAACGAGCTGACGCCCATCATCACGAGCCCGTCGGACAAAATGCCGATCACGAACGCGCCGATAATCGTGCCGCCGATCCTGCCGCGCCCGCCCGACATCGACGTGCCGCCCAGCACGGCGGCGGCGATCGCGTTGAGCTCGAACGTCTCGCCGCTCAACGGATGCGACGCGACCAGTTCCGACGAAATGATCAGCCCGACAATCGCCGCGCAAAAACCCGAGAACATATAGACGAACATCTTCACGCGATTCACGCGCACGCCGGAGAGTTGGGCCGCGCGCTCGTTGCTGCCGATCGCGTAGATCTGCCGCCCGAGCGGCGTGCGTGCCGCGAGATAGGCCGCGAATGCGCCGACCACGACGAGCAGCCAGATCGTGAGAGGCATGCCGAGAAGGGATGAACTGCCGAGAAGCGGAAAGCCGGTGGTGCCGTAATCGGGGTTGCCGGTCAGGTTGGGGAACGTCTCGCCGCCCGACGACAACAAGGCCGCGCCGCGCGCGATATACAACGTGCCGAGTGTGGCGATGAACGGCGCAACGTTCAGCCGCGTAATCAGCAAGCCGTTCACCGCACCGACCGCGACGCCCGACAACAGCGCGACGCCGATCACCTCGGGCACGCTCAGATAGAGCGTGTAGCTGCTGCCGAGCGGAATGCCGTTGAGAATCAGCCCGCCCGCGATCATTCCCGACAGGCCGACGATCGAGCCGACCGACAGATCGATGCCGCCCGCCACGATGACGAAGGTCATGCCGATCGCGAGAAACGCGTTCAGCGCAACGTGACGCGACATGATCAGCAGATTCTCGATGCTCAGAAAGTTGTGCGCCGCGAACGAAAAGAAAATGACGACGGCAAAGAGCGCGATGAACGTGCGCAGCTTGAGCAGCAGTAAAAGCGGCGCTTCACCGAGGGTCGCGCCGGGCGCGGCGCTTTTGATCGCTACGGTCATGAAAAAGGTCTCCAGTCGTTCGGTCGGGCCTGCGTGTCTGGTTTGCATCATCTGCGTCACAATTCGCGTCATGCAGCGGCCAGTTGTCCGCTTGCATGCGCGTCGACGCGGTGTCCAATCGCCGATGCCGCGACGAGCGCATCCTGCGTGGCTTCGCTTGCATCGAATTCGGCCGTGATGCGCCCGTTCGACATCACCAGAATGCGATCGGACAGCGCCATCACTTCTTCGAGGTCGGACGTGACGAACAGAATGCCGAGCCCCTTCACGGCGAGATCGCGCATCACCTTGAAGATGTCCGCCTTCGCACCCACGTCGATGCCGCGGCTCGGCTCGTCCATCAGCAAGACCTTCGGCGCCGTCATCAACGCGCGCGCGATGACGACCTTTTGCTGATTGCCGCCGGAGAGCGAACTGACCGGCAGATGCCAGTCGGCCACCTTGATCGCCAGATCGCGGATGAAACGCGTGACGGCGTTGTGCTCGCGCTGCCGCTCGATGTGAAAACCCCGCGCGAAATCGGCGAGGCTCGACAGCGTCATGTTGCTGCCGATCGACAGGATCGGCAGCAACGCATCGGCCTTGCGGTCCTCGGGAATCAGCGCGAGACCCTGCGCCACGCGCCTGGCTATCGGCTTGCCGTTCAGCGGCTTGCCGGCGAGCACGACATCGCCCGTTGCATGCGGATGACAGCCGAGAATGCATTCGAAGAGTTCGGAGCGCCCCGCCCCCATCAGCCCGTAAATGCCGACGATCTCGCCCGTGTGCAGCGACAGCGAGACGTGATCCACGAGCAGGCCGGCTCCCTTGCGCGGCAGCGATACGTCATGCACGCGCAGCACTTCGGCGCCGCGTTCGTGTCCGATGGGGCGCGAAAAATCCTTCGTCTCGCGGCCGACCATCTGCCGCACGATCCACGGCACGTCCACCTCGTTCATCGGTTGATGACCGGTAATGCGGCCATCGCGCAACACGGTGATGTAGTCGCCGATACGGATCAGCTCTTCGAGCCGGTGCGAGATATAAACAATCGCGACGCCATGCGATTTCAGATCGGCGATCACCTGAAACAGCACCTCGACCTCGGCCGCGCTCAACGCCGAGGTCGGCTCGTCGAGAATCAGAATGCGCGCGTCGTGCGCCAGCGCCTTGGCGATTTCGACGAGCTGCTGCTGACCGATGCGCAGATCCTCGACCAGCGTGTCGGGGCTCACGTCGAGTTCGAGGCGCTCGAGCAGTTCGCTCACTTTGCGGCGCTGCGCGCCGGCGTCGATGTCGATGCCCGCACGCGTGATTTCGTGCGCAATGAAGACGTTCTCCGCGATCGACAGATTCGGGAACAGGTTGAGTTCCTGAAACACGATGCCGATGCCGTGACGCAGCGCATCCGAACTGCTCGCCAGTTCGATCGGCTGGCCGTCGAGAAGCAAGCGCCCCGTGCTGGGTTGCTCCGCGCCGGCAATGATCTTCATCATGGTCGACTTGCCCGCGCCGTTTTCTCCGACGAGCACGTTGACCGCGCCGCGCCGCACGCTGAAGCTCGCTTCCTTCAACGCGACCGTGCCGGGATACACCTTCGTCACTGCCTCGACCTGAAGGATCACGTCGTTGTCCACGGCGGCCGCGCTCATGGCTTGCTCCCGAGCGCGACGGCCAGCGGCACCACTTCCGGCTGCTCGCTCGCGCCGTCGTAGGAGAACGCGCCGGTGACCGTGATCGGCTGCCCTTTCAGGTCGGCGCGCGGCAACGGCTTCATCACATGCGCCGCCGCGTAGGCATTCAGCGCGGTGCCGAACCGCGCGTATTCGATCTGGTTGCGAAAATCCGCGAACGAGACGAAGTCGAGCGAATCGCGCAGCGTCGTACCCAGCACCGTCGGGCCGATATCGACGATCACGTCGGCCTTGCCGTCGCCGTCCGTATCGACGCCCACCGTGCCCTGACTCGAATCCGTATCGACCGACACGATGGTGCCCTGCACCCTGGTCGGGAAATTCCAGGGCGCGCTATCGTCCTTGCCCCGGTAGCCATATTTTTTGCCGGCCGCGTCGGGGTCGGCCTTGATCGCGTCGAGCAGCACCTTGATATCGGTCGCGCGCTTCTCGACGCTCGGCACCACTTTCGTGCTCCACATGGAGGCCACCATCGCGTTCGGATCGTAGCCCGCCGACGCGTAGGCATCGCGCGGCGCCTTCGATGCCTGGGCATCGTGCTTGACGAGTTTGCAGCCGGACAGCGCACCGCCCGCGACCAGCAGAATGGCCGCGTATACAGAAGCTCTCATGGGTGTCCTCATTCCACGCCGGAGGAAAACCGGGGGACGTGTCGCCCCCGGCAACAGGCTTTAGCGCAGCGCGAACATGTCGAGCTTGCCGGCGTTCGCCTTGGTAATCAGCGAGCAGTTGATCAACTGTTTTTCGGGCTTGCCGGTCGAACCGGTCTTCATGAATTTGTCGGCCTGCTCGACGGCTTCCGTCGCGGCCAGCGCCGCCGGTTGCAGCACCGTCGCGCGAATGTCGTTGCGCATGATCGCGTCGCGCACGTCGTTGCTGCCGTCGAAGCCGACCACGATCACGTCGCTGCGTTTGGCCGCCTTCAATGCCGCCGAGGCGCCCATCGCCATCGTATCGTTGCCCGCGATCACGCCTTTGATATCGGGGTGGCTCTGCAAGATGGTCTCCATCACGCGATACGCCTCGGTCTGACTCCAGTTCGCCGACTGCCGCTCGACCATCTTCATGTTCGGGAACTGGTCGATCACATCGTGATAGCCCTTCGAGCGGATGCCCGCGTTGATGTCGGCTTCACGTCCAACGAGTTCGACATAGTTGCCCTTCTCGCCGAGCGCCTTGACGAACGCGCGGCCGCCGAGCTGCGCGCCCTGGTAGTTGTTCGACACGATTTGCGACACGGCGATACCCGTCGCGTTGATTTCGCGGTCGATCAGGAAAGACGGAATGCCCGCGGCCTTCGCCTTGCGCACCGCCGCGATCGACGCCTCTGAACCGGCGTTGTCGAGAATGATCGCCTTCGCGCCGCGGGCGATCGCGGTGTCGATGAGATTGGACTGCTTGTTGGCGTCGTCGTCGTGCACCAGCACGATCGTGTCGTAGCCGAGCGCCTTGGCGCGCGCGTTGGCGGTGTCCGCTTCGGCCTTGAAAAATGGATTGTCGTGCGAGGGGGTAATGATCGCGATCAGGTTGGCCGCGTGTGCGGCGCCCGTCGCGGTGAAGAGCGTAATCGCGGCAGCGGCGAGCGCGACCCAGCGTTTTGAGGCCTTCATCGTCTGTCTCCTTTTATGAACGTCTGTGCACTGCAAAACCAGTCGCGGACGAGGCGTTCTTATCTTTTTCGCGCTCGTCACTTATGCCGTCATGAGGTCATCATACCAGTTAGATTTGCCGATGGAACGATGATCTCGCCAGGGGTTTTCGCCAGGATTTGGGGGGCTTGCGGGGCATGCCGGATCGGGCCGCGGGCGTCCCGGTATGCCGGTGTTTACCCGCTAAACATGCGCGAAGGCTTGCATCTCTTCGTCGGCGCGACTAAAAATGTAAGCGCTATCATTTGTGAATTGGCTCAAAATTCGGCTGCTTAGCGCAGGAAGCAAGCTGCAATCGAGGGCCAAATGTAAGCGCTACCGGCCTGTGCCTCGCCACCGCTTGCGCACACCCGACACCCAGGCAACTTCCCCCGCCCGGCAACGCATCGGCGCGGTCCGCCCTACTTCAACCGAAGACATGAAACGGAGACAAACGGTCATGAGCACACCCCCGAGCCTCGAGCAGGCGCCGCCGACAATCCGCCGCGCGCAGATCGTGGCGCTCACGCTGCTGATGGTGAGCGGCATCGTCAACTATCTGGACCGTGGCACGCTCGCGGTCGCCAATCCGCTGATCCGGCACGACCTCGGTCTCTCGCTCGGACAGATGGGGCTGCTGCTCTCCGCGTTCTCGTGGAGCTATGCGCTGTTCCAGTTGCCGGTGGGCGGTCTGGTCGACCGGATCGGACCGCGCAAGCTGCTCGGCATCGGGCTGATCGTCTGGTCGCTCGCGCAGGCGGCCGGCGGCTTCGTCTCGACCTTCGGCTGGTTCATCCTCGCGCGGATCGCGCTCGGCATCGGCGAGGCGCCGCAGTTTCCGTCGGCGGCACGCGTGGTCAGCAACTGGTTCCCGCTGCGCGCGCGCGGCAAGCCGACCGGCATCTTCAACTCGGCGTCGCCGCTCGGCACGGCGCTCGCGCCGCTCTGCCTGTCGATCCTCGTGGTGCATCTGAACTGGCGTTGGGCCTTCATCGTGACGGGCGTGGCGGGTCTGATCGTGGCGGCCGTATGGCTCGCGGTGTATCGCGACCCGGTCAAGGCCACGATGACCGAAGCCGAACGCCACTACCTCGAAGGCGACGACGCGGACCTCGAACCGGCGCCCGCGCTCACGTTCGCCGACTGGCGCTCGTTGTTCTCGCACGGCACCACGTGGGGCATGCTGATCGGCTTCTTCGGCTCGGTGTATCTGAACTGGGTGTACCTCACATGGCTGCCCGGCTATCTGACGATGGAGCGCCACATGAGCCTGATGCATACGGGCGTCGCGGCATCCATACCGTTTTTCTGCGGCTTTCTGGGCGCGCTCACGGCCGGCTGGTTTTCCGATCTCATCACGAGCCGCAGCGCGAGCCCGGTCGCGAGCCGCCGCAATGCGGTGGTGATCGCGATGCTCGGCATGGTCGCGTTCACCATTCCGGCGGCGCTCGTGCAGAGCAACACCATCGCGATCGTGTGCATCTCGGTGGTGATCTTCCTCGCGAACGCGGCCTCCGCGAGTTCCTGGGCGCTAGCCACCGCCGCCGCGCCGCCCAACCGCGTCGGCTCGCTCGGCGCGATCCAGAATTTCGGCGGCTTTCTGGGCGGCGCGCTCGCGCCGATCCTGACCGGCTACATCGCGCAGACGTGGTCGTTCGTGCCCGCGCTGCTGACCGCCGCCGGCATCGCGTTTATCGGCGCGATGAGCTATCTGCTGTTCGTGCGCAAGCCGATCGAGGACCAGCCCGCTGCCGGCGAAGCCGTGCAAGCGCCTGCATGAACGCGCCTGCCGCTGCCGCTGTCGTTGCCGAATAACCGAATTCTTTCCTGGAGATCAACAGCATGACCAACATCAAGCAGACCACCGCTTCAGTCGAAGGCATCGTCCCCGTGATGCTGACGCCGTTCGACGACGCCGGCGCAATCGACTACACCGGGCTCGAACGTCTGATCGAGTGGTACATCGCGCACGGCTCGGACGCGCTGTTCGCCGTCGCGCAGTCGAGCGAGATGCAGTTTCTGACGCTCGCGGAACGCGGCGCGCTGGGACGCTTCGTCGTCGAGAAAGTCGCGGGCCGCATGCCTGTCGTGGTGTCCGGCCACATCAGCGACGACCCCGACGCGCAGGCCGAGGAACTGAGCGTCGCCGCCTCGACCGGCGCGCAAGGCGTCGTGCTCGTGACGAACCGGCTCGATCCCGATCGCGAGGGAACCCACGCGTTCGCCGCGAACCTCGAACGGCTCCTCGCGCGCCTGCCGTCCGATATGCCGCTCGGTCTGTACGAATGTCCGGCGCCGTATCGGCGTCTGCTTTCCGACGACGAGTTGAAGATGTGCATCGACACCGGCCGCTTCATCATGCTGAAGGACGTGAGTTGCGATCTCGCGACCGTGAAGCGCCGCGTCGCGCTTGCGCAGGGTTCGCCGCTGAAGATCCTGAACGCGAACGCGGCCATCGCATGGGACGCGATGAAGGCGGGCTCCGCGGGTTTCAACGGCGTCTTCACGAACTTTCATCCCGATCTGTACAACTGGCTGCGCAACGATGCGGCGCGAGACCCGGCGCTCGCCGAGGAACTGGCAACGTTTCTCGTACTCGCCGCCGTATCCGAATCGCTCGGCTATCCCGCGCTCGCGAAGATGTACCACCAGCGCATCGGCACCTTCGATTCGATTCGCTGCCGCGTGATCGACTACGACGTGCGCGAACGCTTCTGGGCGCTCGATGCGGTGCTCGACAAGATCGTCGCCGGCACCGAGCATTTCCGTCAGCGGATCGCGGCGCTCAACGAGGGCGAGGTTCGTGGGCTCTAGCCGGCGGAGGTTGCGCAGAACCGCTCGTCATTCCCGGCCACGCTCGCGCACACGCGGCGGTAAGATAGCGCGCGCGCCGACTCACCGTTTTCGATAACCCGATGCCCGACTCCCTCGACTCCCCGACCACCGCCCGCACCCAGACGAACCGCGCCCGCCGCAACACCGGCCGCACGGTGCTGTCCGACGTCGCGAAGCTCGCGGGCGTATCGACGGCGACCGTATCGCGGGTCTACAACGAGCCGGACAAAGTGTCGGCGAACGTGCGCGAACGCGTCGAGCAAGCCGCGCTCGCGCTGAACTGGTTTCCGAACGCGGCGGGCCGCGCGCTTGCGTCCACGCGCAGCCACATTGCCGGCATCATCATTCCGACGCTGGACGATCAGGTGTTCGCCTCGCAGGTGAGCGGCATGCAGGCCGCGTTCGCCGCGCGCGGCATCACGCTCGTGCTCGGCTGCTCGAACTACGATCCCGCGCAGGCGCTCGTGCAGGTGCGCGCGATGCTCGCGCGCGGCGTGGAGGCGATGGCGGTGGTGGGCGAGGCGCATCCGCCGGAACTGTTCGATGCGTTGCGCCTCTACCGCGTGCCGTATGCGGTCACGTATGCGTATCGCGGGGACAGTCCGCACACCTGCATCGGCTTCGACAATCACGCGGCCTACGTGGAGATCGCCGAACATCTGATCGGCCTCGGGCACCGCTCGTTCGCGGTCTGCATTCAGCCGACGCGCGACAACGATCGCGTGCAGGCGCGCGTCGCGGGCATTCGCGCGACGCTCGAACGCCACGGCCTCGCGGTGCGGCCGGAGCACATGCTCGAAGGCGAATCGACGATCGGTTTTGGACGGCGCTGTCTGCGCGCGATCTGGCAAGCGCCCGGCGAACGCCCGAGCGCGATCATCTGCGGCAACGATCACATCGCGATCGGCGTGCTGCGCGAAGCGGAAGACCTGGGCATCGCGATTCCCGATGAATTGTCCGTGACCGGCTTCGACGATCTGGAGATCGCGAAAGAACTGCGCCCCGCGCTCACGACCATGCGTGTCGATACCTACGCGATCGGGCGGCTCACCGCGCAACATCTGCTCGACGTGCTCGACGGCAAGCATCCGCGACACGAACACGCCGGACATGAGGTGCATGCCGAATTGCAGCTTAGGCAGTCGACGGGACCGTGCAGGAGGTAGCCGCGATGCTTCACGATCTCTGCGCGCCGCCTCTCACACTTGCGTCTCCAGCCGCTTCCTGATCACGTCGATCAACGCGCGGACCTTGGCCGTCGGGTAACGGGTGGGCGGAAACACCGCATGGATGCCCTTCGGCCTGCCGGCCCAAGCTGGCAGCAGACGAACCAGCCGGCCCGCCGCCACATCCGCCGTGATGGAAAAGTCGGTCAGCAAGCCAAAGCCGCCGCCCGCGAGCGTCGCCGCGCGCGCGGCATCGGCCGTGTTCACCAGCAGCGCGTTCTCGCAGCGCACGCTTTGCCTCGCGCCGTTCGCGCGCTGCAAATCGAGTGTCAACGGATGCGGCAGCACGGAAAGTGCGACGTGAGGCAAGGCCGCGAGCGCGGCCGGCGTTTTCGGCTTGCCCCATTTCTCGATGAATGCGGGACTGGCGACGACCCATTTGACGAACCCGCCGATCTTCACCGCCCGGTAGCCCGAATCCGCCAATTGCCCCAGACGGATGGCGACGTCGATGCCCTCCGCGATCAGATCGACGTAATGGTCGCTGCACACGAGTTCGATGTCGAGTTGCGGATACGCCGCGCGCATCTCGACCAGCGCGGGCGTCACCACCAATGACCCGTAATCGATCGGCGCGCTCACGCGCAAGGTGCCGCGCAGCGGCGCCGATTCGCCCGACACGGCCGACAGCGCTTCCTCCGCCGCCTGCAGGATCTTGCAGCTCGCATCGTAGAACGCGCGCCCGCTCTCGGTCACGCTGAGCCGCCTCGTCGTGCGGATCAACAGGCCCGCGCCGATCTCGCGTTCGAGCCGCTGTATATGCGTGCTGACCATCGTCTTCGTGAGCCCGAGACGCGCCGCGGCCGCGGTCAAGGAACCCGCCTCGACCACCGCGACGAAAACCGCCAGCCGGTTCAGATTGACATCTCTTAGATCCGCCATGTCGCCGATTGTCCATCTTCGATTGATTATGTTTCCCAGCTTAGCAGTCTTCTGCCCGACGCCGCATGCGGCTAAGCTTGCCTCATTCCCGCCGAACGCCATCGGCCCTTCCGATCAAGGAGCATTGCAATGCCCGCCGACAGACCCGTCCAGCCGATCCGCCTTCACACCACGCAGCGCTCCGGGCACGGGCACCGCGTCAAACTGTTCCTCACACTGCTCGATCTGCCTTTCGAAACGATCGAACTGAACATGCGCGCGGGCGACAATCGCCGTCGTGAGTATCTGCAACTCAACCCGTTCGGCCAGGTGCCGACGATCGAGGACGGCGACACCGTGTTGTTCGATTCGAACGCCATTCTCGTGTACCTGGCGAAACGCTATGGCGACCCGTCATGGCTGCCCGACGACGCCCTCGGCGCCGCGGCGGTGCAACGATGGCTCTCGCTGGCAGCCGGACAGATCGCGTATGGACCGTGCGCGGCCCGGCTCGTCACGGTATTCGGCGCGCCGCTCGATCTGGAAACCGCGCAGAAGATCGCCGTCAAGCTGTTCGACGTGCTCGACGCGGAACTGGCCGGCAAACGCTTCGCGGCGGGAGACAACGTGACCATCGCGGACATCGCCGCCTACACCTACATCGCGCATGCGCCTGAAGGCGGCATATCGCTCGAACCGTATCCGAACCTACGCGGCTGGCTTTCCCGTATCGAAGCGCTGCCGCGCTTCATCGCGATGCCGGCGACGAAAGCCGGCCTGCTCGCCGGCTGAGCGAAAAAACCGCAGGCGCGACCACCACCGGAGTCCGATATGTCCGACGTTTCTTCCCATGCACAGCCAGGGCTGGATCTCGTCGATCCGCCTTTCCATTCCGGCGAACTGGCGGTGCAACGCCGCGCCGGCGTCGCAACGGAGGCGCAAGCGCTCGGCCGTCGCGGCATCCGCCGCTACATGCCGGACCAGCACCGGCAGTTCTTTTCGGCGCAGCCCTTCATGGTGTTCGGCGGTCTCGACGCCGACGGCCAGCCCTGGGCGACGGTGCGCGCGGCGGCGCCGGGCTTCGTGTCGTCGCCCGATGCGCGCACGTTGAGAATCGAGGGCGGGGTGCTATCCGGCGATCCGCTCGCCGGGCGCTGGCAAGCCGGCACGATGATCGGCGGCCTCGCTCTGCAGCCGCAGACGCGGCGGCGTAACCGCGTCAACGGCATCGTGACTTCGGTGACGGGCGATACGGTCATGCTCGAAGTCATGCAGAGCTTCGGCAATTGCGCAAAGTACATTCAGAGCCGCGCGCCGACCTTCGTCGCGCGCGGCGCAGCGGGCGCGGACACTGCCGCGCAGATTGCGACGCAACTGAGCGACGCGGACCGCGCGCTGCTGGCTAACGCGGACACCTTTTTTATCGCCAGCGCGAACGTGGCTGAAGAAGCGGGCCCGGCGCGCGGTGTCGACGTTTCGCATCGCGGCGGCATGCCGGGTTTCGTGCGCGTCGACGACGCCGTCACGCTCACCACGCCCGACTTCAGCGGCAATCGCTTCTTCAATACGCTGGGCAATCTGAGTCACGACCCGCGCGCCGGCTTGCTGTTCATCGACTTCGCGAGCGGCGATTTGCTGTACGTCGCGGCGCGCGCGGAGATCGTCTGGGACGGTTCGGAACTGGCCGATTTTCCGCTCGCGCAACGCCTCGTCCGCTTTCGCATTACCGAGGTGCGGCGCAGTCGCGAGGCGTTGCCGTTTCGCTGGTCGGAGGTCGCGTATGCGCCGCAGTTCCGATCGTCTACTCCCTCCCTGTGATGAGCTTGCGCGAACTCGCAATGGCCGAAGCGGGTTTAGGCAGCGCTTCTCCAAAAGGAACGGTCGAATATCGGGGAGAAGACAAAGACGATTACCAAGCTTGCGGGATAAAAACACCTGCCGCTTTCTATTCGTCGCTGTGAGGGACTTAACCATTTCACCGTGAATGCCGGTTTTCCAACATACCGAAAAACTGACGGCTTGTTATCCTGACCATCCAGGCGTGCAGCGGGAGAACGCTATGTCGGTCTATGTCGATGAAGGATTCAGGCCTTGTGTCACCGAACGCGCAACCGTCGCATTCCGGGTGTGCCGCGACGATCGCGCGCAAGTCTTCGAGATCAGCGCGGAGGCACTGATGGCTTTTTGCGGGGCTGCGAGCAGTCGAAGGAAAGACCTGCTCGTCGCATTCGAACACGCGCAAGGGGAAATCCTGACGGTCGCGGCGCGCAAATGGACGTTCAAGCCAACGGAGCCGGTGCGGCTCGGCCTCGACGAATTCCGAATGATTAGACATTAGCCGTGTCAGAATCGCGCCCATGACCTGGATCGCCGCCCTGCCGATGTACGACGTCACGCCCGCTCTCGCCACCGAATGGCGCGCGTGGCTCGCCGACGTGCTGCGCATGGTCAAGCCGGCGTGCCGCATCGTCGAGCCGGACGAGGAGTTGCACGGCTTCTGGCGGCGTCCCAACCTGCTGATCTCGCAGACCTGCGGCTATCCGCTGATGCACGGCTTGCATGAGCAGGTGCAATTGATCGCGACACCGCGTTTCGACGCACCCGGCTGCGAGGGCGCGCATTATTCGAGCGTGCTGGTAACGCGAGCGGACGCCCAATTCGACACGCTCGCGAATTGCCGCGGTGCGCGCGCCGCCTACAATCAGGACGATTCCAATAGCGGCATGAACGTGTTTCGCCACGCGGTGGCGCCGCTTGCGCGCGACGGCGCGTTTTTCAGCACGGTGATACGCACCGGTTCGCACCTCGGTTCGTTGCGGGCGGTGGCGGAGCATCGCGCGGACGTCGCCGCGATCGACTGCGTGACGTTCGCTTTCGTCTGCGATGAAATGCCGGAGCTTGCCCGGCAGGTTCGCCGGATCGGCATGACGGCGGCAGCGCCGGGTTTGCCGCTGATCGCAGCGGATACCGTGCCGCAAGCCACCATCGAAGCATTGCGCGAGGCGCTGAACGAAGCGCTCACCACGCAGCCCGAGCGCGCGAAACGTCTGCGTTTGCAGGGCTTTTCCGCGCTACCGCTCACGGATTACGAACGGATCGAGCAACTGGAAAACGAAGCGCGCGCCGTCGGCTATACGCGCCTCGCCTGATCCGCTCCACGAGGTCATTGCATGTCGAGAACCAGAAGCTGCGCGCCGTCGGCTACCTGGTCGCCGACCGCATACAACACTTCCGACACCGTACCCGCCGCCGGCGCGCCGATCGTGTGCTCCATTTTCATCGCCTCCATCACGATCAGCGGCGTGCCCTTCTCCACCACCGTGCCCGGTTCCACCAGCACCGCGATCACCTTGCCCGGCATCGGCGCGGTCAAACGGCCTTCGTGGCCTTCGGCGTCCGCGGCATGCGCGAGCAGATTCTGCCACTCGAATGCCAGGGCTTCGCCCAGGCAAAACACATGGAACGTATCGCCGTCGATGAACACGCGGCCCGTCACGCGCGCATCGCCGAGGGTCGCGCGGAACTCGTGCCGGCCCGCACCGCTCGACCATGTGAAGTCTTCACGCACGCCGTCGTGTTCGAGCGTTTGCGTGCCGCCGTTGCGCGCAAAAGTGACGGTGAATGCGCTTTCGTTATCGACATCGCGCCAGCCGAGCGTTTGCGTATAGCCGCCGTTCAGGCGCCAATGCGATAACGCGTCCCACGGCGACGCGCCGTGCGCGGTGCCGCCCTCGCGCGTGAGCAAGGCGGCGCAGGCGAGCGCGAGCGCCTCCTTGAACGGCGGCTTCCGCACCGGCGCGAACAACGCATCGTGATGACGCTCGATCAAACCCGTGTCGAGGTCGCCGGTTGCAAACGGCTCGCTCGTGACGATGCGTTGCAGGAACTCGACGTTGGTATGCGGACCGACCACCTCGCATACACGCAGCGCGCGATTCAGACGCGCGAGCGCGTCCTCGCGCGTGGCGCCGTGGACGATCAGCTTGGCGATCATCGGATCGTAGAACGGCGTGATGGTGTCGCCTTCGCGCACGCCGCTGTCGATGCGCACCGGCGCCTTGCGGTCCGCTTCGCCCAGCGTGAATTCCACGGCCTCGGGCATGCGCAGATGCTTGAGCGTACCCGTCGACGGCAAGAAGCCGCGCGCCGGATGCTCGGCGTAGATGCGCGCCTCGATTGCATGACCGTCGATTGTCAACTGCCGCTGCGTGAGCGGCAGCGCTTCGCCGGCGGCAACGCGCAGTTGCCATTCCACGAGATCTTGCCCCGTCACCATCTCCGTGACCGGATGCTCGACCTGTAGGCGCGTGTTCATTTCCATGAAGTAGAAATCGCCCGTGCCGGTCATGATGAACTCGACCGTGCCCGCGCCGACGTAATTCACCGCGCGCGCCGCGGCCACCGCCGCCTCGCCCATTGCGCGCCTCGTTTCAGCGGGCAAGCCGGGCGCGGGCGCTTCTTCCAGCACCTTCTGGTGACGCCGCTGCACCGAACAGTCGCGGTCGAACAGATACACCGCGCCGCCGTGGCGATCCGCGAACACTTGCACTTCCACGTGACGCGGCCGCGTCAGATACTTTTCGATCAGCACGCGATCGTTGCCGAAGCTGCTCGCCGCCTCGCGCTTGCACGAGGCCAGCGCGGCGGCGAACTCCTCGCTGCGCTCGACCACGCGCATGCCCTTGCCGCCACCGCCCGCGCTCGCCTTCAGCAACACCGGATAACCGATCGCATCCGCCTCGCGATGCAGCAACTGCGTGTCCTGATCGTCGCCGTGGTAACCGGGCACGAGCGGCACCGCGGCTGCGTGCATCAGCGCCTTCGCCGCCGCCTTCGAACCCATCGCGGCGATGGCCTCGACCGGCGGGCCGATGAAGACGATGCCGGCTTTTTCGCATGCGTAGGCGAAGTCTTCGTTCTCGGAGAGGAAGCCGTAGCCCGGATGCACCGCTTGGGCACCGGTTGCGCGCGCGGCCTCGATGATGCGCTCGATGCGCAGATAGCTCTCCGCCGCCGTCGCGCCGCCGATGTGCACCGCCTCGTCGCACGCGGCCACGTGTTTGGCGTCGGCGTCGGCATCGGAATACACGGCCACGCTCGCGATGCCGAGCCGCTTGCAGGTCGCGGCGACGCGGCACGCAATCTCGCCGCGGTTGGCAATCAGGATCTTGTTGAACATGAAGTGTCTCGATGAAGTGTCGGGTTCGGGGCTGTTGTCGTGCTGAGCGCCTGCGCTTGCGCCTGGGTGCGTTGCGCTCCAGTTGCGCATTCAGTCACGCCACGCGGGCGAGCGTTTTTCGAGGAACGACGCGACACCTTCGCGGCCCTCCGCGCTGGCGCGAATGCGGGCGATGCGCGTCGCTGTGTCTTCGATCATCGCCTCGTTTAACTCCTGCCCGGCAATGTCCTGCACGAGCTGCTTGCAGGCTCGCACCGCTTGCGGGCCGTTCGCGCAGAGCGTTGCCGCGATTTGCTGGACGGTTGCGTCGAGTTGCTCCGCGCTCACCGCTTCGCTGACGAGACCCAGACGCCACGCCGTCGCGCAATCGAACTGCTCGGCCGTCGTGAAGTAGCGGCGCGATGCCTGCTCGCCCAACGCGCGGATCACATAAGGCGCGATGGTCGCCGGAATCAGACCCAGCCGCGCCTCGGACAAGCAAAAGCGCGCACTGTCCACCGCCACGACGATATCGCACGCCGCGATCAGCCCCATGCCGCCCGCGTAGGCGTCGCCGTTCACGCGCGCGATCACCGGCTTGTTGCAGCGATAGATGGACGACAGCATGTGCGCGAGCCGCATCGCATCGGCGCGGTTCTCGTCGTCCGAGTAGCCGGCCATCTTCTTCATCCAGTTCAGGTCCGCGCCCGCGCAGAACGCCTTGCCGTTCGCGGCGAGCACGACCGCGCGCACGTCGTCGCGATCGTTCAGCGCGGTGAAGGCCGAGGTCAGATCCGCGATCATCGTTTCGTTGAACGCGTTGCGCACGTCCGGGCGATTCAGCGTGACCGTGGCGACCCGGCCGTCGATCCCGAGGTTCAGCGTTTCGTATTGCATCGTTGCCGCTCCCGCGCGTGCCGCGCTATTACATTCTGAACACGCCGAAGCGCGTGTCTTCGATCGGCGCGTTCATCGCGGCCGACAAGCCGAGACCGAGCACGTCGCGCGTTTGCGCCGGATCGATCACGCCGTCGTCCCACAGGCGCGCGCTCGCGTAGTACGGATGACCCTGATGTTCGTATTGCTCGCGGATCGGCTGCTTGAACGCTTCTTCCTCTTCGGCGCTCCACGCGCCGCCCTTGCCTTCGATCCCGTCGCGCTTGACCGTGGCCAGCACCGACGCCGCCTGTTCGCCGCCCATCACCGAAATGCGCGCGTTCGGCCACATCCATAGAAAGCGCGGCGAATAGGCACGGCCGCACATGCCGTAATTGCCCGCACCGAACGAGCCGCCGATGATCACGGTGAACTTCGGCACCTTCGCGGTTGCCACCGCCGTCACCATCTTCGCGCCGTTGCGCGCGATGCCTTCGTTTTCGTATTTGCGGCCCACCATGAAGCCCGTGATGTTCTGCAGGAACACCAGCGGAATCTTGCGCTGGCAGCACAGTTCGATGAAGTGCGTGCCCTTGAGCGCCGACTCCGAAAACAGAATCCCGTTGTTCGCGACGATGCCGACCGGATGCCCCCAGATATGCGCGAAGCCCGTGACGAGCGTGGCGCCGTAACGCGCCTTGAATTCGTCGAACGCGGAATCGTCGACGATGCGCGCGATCACCTCGCGGATATCGAAAGGCTTGCGCGTATCCACCGGAATCACGCCGTACATGCTCTTCACGTCGTAGCGCGGCGGCTTCGGCTCCTGCAACGCGAGCGGCACCTGCTTCGAGCGATTCAGATTGCCGACGATGCTGCGCGCGATCGCCAGCGCATGCGCGTCGTTTTGCGCGAGGTGATCCACCACGCCGGAAAGGCGCGTATGCACGTCGCCGCCGCCCAGGTCTTCCGCGCTCACCACTTCGCCGGTTGCCGCTTTCACGAGCGGCGGGCCGCCGAGAAAAATCGTCCCCTGATTCTTGACGATGATCGACTCGTCGCTCATGGCCGGCACGTAGGCGCCGCCCGCCGTGCACGAGCCCATCACGACGGCGATCTGCGGAATGTCCGCCGCCGACAGATTCGCCTGGTTGTAGAAGATGCGGCCGAAGTGATCGCGATCGGGGAACACCTCGTCCTGATTCGGCAGGTTCGCGCCGCCCGAGTCGACGAGATACACGCACGGCAAGCGGTTTTCCGCGGCGATTTCCTGCGCGCGCACATGCTTTTTCACGGTGACCGGATAGTACGTGCCGCCCTTGACCGTCGCGTCGTTGCAGACGATCACGCACTCCTGCCCCGCGATCCGGCCGATGCCGGTGATGACGCCCGCACCCGGCGCGTCGTCGTTATACATGCCATAGGCCGCGAGTTGCGAGAACTCCAGAAACGGCGTGCCCGGATCGAGCAGTTTTTCGATGCGCTCGCGCGGCAGCAGTTTGCCGCGTCCCGTGTGTTTGTCGCGCGCAGCTTGCCCGCCGCCCAGCGCGAGCACCTCGATCTTCGCGCGAAGGTCGGCGACCAGCGCTTCGAGCGCCGCCGCGTTGGCGCGAAAGTCGTCCGAGCGCGGATTCAGCTTTGATTCGATGATCGGCATTGCGTGGCTTCTCCCCATGCGAGGTGGTTGCTATCGCCGCTTTTTTCAGGCGCGCGCTCAATGAGCGGCGCGGTACTTTGGATCAAGCCGTTTCGGCGAACAGTTCGCGGCCGATCAGCATGCGGCGGATTTCGCTCGTGCCCGCGCCGATTTCATACAGCTTCGCATCGCGCCACAAACGGCCGACCGGATATTCGTTGATGTAGCCGTTGCCGCCGAGAATCTGGATCGCTTCGCCGGCCATCCACGTGGCTTTTTCCGCAGTGTAGAGAATGACGCCGGCGCAGTCTTTACGCACCTGGCGAACGTGCTCCTTGCCGAGCGTGTCGAGTTGCCGGCCCACCGCGTACAGATACGCGCGGCACGCTTGCAGCGTGGTGTACATATCGGCGACCTTGCCTTGAATAAGCTGGAATTCACCGATCGGCTGACCGAACTGCTTGCGGTCATGGATATACGGCACGACCGCGTCCATGACCGCGACCATGATGCCGGTGGGGCCGCCCGCGAGTACCGCGCGCTCGTAATCGAGGCCGCTCATCAGCACCTTCGCGCCGCCGTTCAACTGACCGAGGATGTTTTCCTCCGGCACCTCGACGTTCTCGAACACCAGTTCGCCGGTATGCGAGCCGCGCATGCCGAGCTTGTCGAGCTTTTGCGCCACCGAGAAACCCTTCATGCCTTTCTCGACGATAAACGCGGTAATGCCGCGCGAATTCGCTTCTAAATCGGTCTTTGCATAGACGACCAGCGTGTCGCAATCGGGGCCGTTGGTGATCCACATCTTCGTGCCGTTGAGCACGTAGTGATCGCCCTTTTTGTCCGCGCGCAGTTTCATGCTGACCACGTCGGAGCCCGCGTTCGGCTCGCTCATCGCGAGTGCGCCGATGTGTTCGCCGGAAACCAGCTTGGGCAGATACTTTTGTTTTTGTGCTTCCGTGCCGTTGCGATGAATCTGGTTGACGCACAGATTCGAATGCGCGCCGTAAGAGAGACCGACCGAAGCCGACGCGCGCGAGATCTCTTCCATCGCGATCATGTGCGCGGTGTAGCCCATGTTCGCGCCGCCGTATTCCTCCGCGACCGTCATGCCGAGCACGCCCAGGTCGCCGAACTTGCGCCACAGGTCCATGGGGAATTGATCGGTGCGATCGATTTCCGCGGCGCGAGGGGCGATTTCCTTGGCAGCGAATCCCGCGATGCTGTCGCGCAGCATTTCGATTTCCTCGCCGAGCGGGAATTGCAGACCGGGCAGGTTGCTCATTGCGTTGTCTCCAGAGTTCGTTGGCGGCCGGCCTGCCTCGGTGGGCGCCGGCGGGTACGAGTGCGGCCCGGCGGAGGGCGATGGCCTTGTGGCCCGCCGTCTCGCCACGCACGAGGCGCGAAACGTTCAAGGCGCATTTCACGCCAGATTTACGTAAGCGTCAATAGGTATTTTTGAGTGTCACTCAGAAAGTGAGTTTCGTGGTTTTCGCTCGTGTTCGACGTGATAGGATCGCGGTTATCGGGGCTTGCCGCCTCATCAATCTGAACTTGACTCATATGACGGTTGCCCTGAAGGCTGAGTTACCCGCCTCGCGCCGCCAGCCGGCCGGGCGCAAGTCGCAGCAGCGCGTGAAGGAGATTCTTCAGGCGGGCCGCGACGTGTTCGCCGAGAAAGGCTACGAGCGCGCGACGACGGCGGAGATCGCGCAGCGCCTCGGCATCTCCGAAGCGACGGTGTTCAGCTATTTCCGCGGCAAGCGCGAGCTATGCGCGCGCGTAATCGGCGATTGGTACGACGAGATCATCGAGGCGATCGAGTCGGGCTTGCCGCGCGACGGCACTGTGCGGCAACAGTTTGCGTTCATCGTGCGCACGCATTTGCGCTTGATGCTGGTGAATGGCACCGACCTGTGCGCGCTGGTGCTGTCGGAAGGACGCGCGCGGCATCACGAACTGAGCGAGGCGCTGACGGACCTGCAACGCCGCTATACCGCGCCGTTGATGCGCGTGCTGGCGCAAGGCCAGGAGAGCGGGCAGATTCGCACGGATATGCCGTTGCGGCTATTGCGTTCGATGGTGTTCGGGCCGATGGAACACGTGCTGTGGGATGCCACGCTGGCGAAACGCCGTATCGATATCGACGCGACCGCGGATCAGTTGATCGATGTTCTGTGGGCCGCGCTTACGCCGCCTGACCTGGCGGTTAGTGCGTTGCAGCGGTTCAGGGTGGAGGTGGCCGAGGCTAATCGGCGGTTTGAGGAGGCGGCGGGAAAACAACCCGGCTAAGTTCAGTTAGGCTGTAGCCGGGCTGGCGTTTTACGGGCAGACGCTTGACCCCGAATTGTCGATTCCATTCCCCGTACGCGCGAACCTTCGCCAAGCGCCGCGCTGGCAAAAAACCACCCCACTCCACAATGCGCTAACCTACCCCTCCCACGCGAACTCACCACCGAGGCACCCCCAATGCCATCCTCCAAAAGCAACCGGATCCGAATCGGCATCGGCGGCTGGACCTACGCGCCGTGGCGAGGCGCCTTCTACCCGTCCGACCTCACGCAAAGCCGTGAACTCGAATACGCGAGCCAACATCTCACATCGATAGAAATCAACGGCACGTTCTACGGTTTGCAAAAACCGTCGAGCTACGAGAAGTGGTATCAGGAAACCCCCGACGATTTCGTCTTCTCGCTGAAAGCCCCGCGCTATGCAACCAACCGGAAAGTTCTCGCGGACGCCAACGAAACGATCGAGCGCTTCTTCGCAAGCGGCGTGCTGCTGCTCAAACAGAAGCTCGGGCCGATCAACTGGCAATTCGCGCCGACCAAGAAATTCGACAAGGAAGATTTCGAAGCCTTCCTGAAACTGCTGCCGGCCAGTATCGAAGGCCAGAAGCTGAGGCACGCAGTCGAAGTCCGCAACGACACCTTCAAAACGCCGGAATTCATCGCGCTCGCGAGAAAATACAAGGTCGCGGTCGTGCTGGCCGGCGACAGCGATTACCCGCAAATCGCCGACATCACCGCGCCATTCGTGTACGCCCGCATCATGGGCACGACCGACAAACAGGCCAAAGGCTATTCCACCAAGGCGCTCGACGCGTGGGCCGAACGCGCCCGTCGATTCGCGGCGGGCACGACCCCGGACGACCTGGAAACGAGCGCCGCGCCGCCCGCGAAAACCGCGGCACACGACGTCTATCTGTACGTGATCAGCGGCTTCAAGGAACGCAATCCGGCTGCGGCCATGGCGTTGATCGAACGTCTGTGAGGCCCGGGTAACCCTGGTCCCGGAGCGCGGATGTCATAATCGCGGCAGCTGAAAACGCAGCGACATTCCAACAGTCAGGCCGCGAGGCCACTTCATCACCCAGGTTCCGGGAGAACACTTTGAGCGCCATCGACAATCCTTTGCACGATCAGGAAGTCGGCTCGGCCGACGCCACCCAGGACACCACGCGCATCGACGACGTTCGGATCGGCGCGGTGCGTCCGCTGATTTCCCCCGCGCTGTTGCAAGACGAGTTGCCGGTGCCGCTTTCGGTGCAGACGCTCGTCGAGAAAACCCGCGCGGAAATCGCCGACATTCTCCACGGCCGTGACGACCGGCTCGTGATGATCGTCGGCCCGTGTTCGATTCATGACCACGACCAGGCGATCGAATACGCGCGCAAGCTGAAAGTCGCGGCCGACACCTACAGGAACGATCTGCTGATCGTGATGCGGGTCTACTTCGAAAAGCCGCGCACCACCGTGGGCTGGAAGGGCTATATCAACGATCCGCGCCTCGACGGCAGCTACCGCATCAACGAGGGTCTGCGCCTCGCGCGGCAACTGCTGCTCGACATCAACGGTCTGGGCTTGCCCACGGCCACGGAATTTCTCGATCTGCTGAGCCCGCAATACATCGCCGATCTGATCGCGTGGGGCGCGATCGGCGCGCGCACGACCGAGAGCCAGAGTCATCGGCAACTGGCGTCGGGGCTGAGTTGCCCGATCGGTTTCAAGAACGGCACGGACGGCGGCGTGCAAATCGCGGCCGACGCCATCGTCGCCGCGCGCGCGAGCCATGCGTTCATGGGCATGACCAAGATGGGCATGGCCGCCATCTTCGAAACGCGCGGCAACGACGACGCGCACGTGATCCTGCGCGGCGGCAAGCAAGGGCCGAATTACGACAGCGCGTCGGTGGAGGCAAGCTGCGCGGCGCTCAGATCAGCGGGCTTGCGCGAGCAGGTCATGGTCGACTGTTCGCACGCGAACTCGGGCAAATCGCATTTGCGCCAACTGGACGTGGTGCAGGATCTGGCGCGGCAACTCTCGCAGCGCGAGCGCCGCATCATCGGCGTCATGCTGGAAAGTCATCTGGAAGAAGGCCGTCAGGACCTGAAGGCCGGTGTGCCGCTACGTTACGGCGTATCGATCACGGATGCCTGCGTAAGCTGGACGCAGACGGAACCGGTGCTCGACACCCTCGCCGAAGCAAGCCGCAAACGCCGCGCGGGCTGATCTCGCGCCGGCAAATTGCAACCGGGTTGACGACCCGGGTTCGCAACACAGCTTGCAAGCGAAACACACGCGCCGCGCCAGCCGCCGATCCGGCTACATCATCGGGGATGGGCAGCGCGTGATTCCTTACGCCCGAGACATCGTCCGCCGCGCGCTATCGCAGCGCGCGTGGATGCTCCGGCGCGAGGCGCGTTGCATTACGACGCGTTGACGGCTTCCTTGAATGCCTTGCCGGCGGTGAACTTCACCGTCTTGGCTGCGGCGATCTGGATTTCGGCGCCCGTCGACGGATTGCGGCCCACGCGTGCAGCGCGCGCGCCGGTCGAGAAAGAACCGAAACCGACCAGTTGCACCGTATCGCCGCCCACCACTGCCTTGGTTACCGCTTCGACGATCGCGTCGATGGTTTGGCCCGTGGCCGCTTTGCTTTCGCCCGTCGCTGCAGCGACTGCATCAATCAGTTCCTGTTTGTTCATAGCACTTCCCGTATGGTAATCATGGAACCGGCGCCACATCTGTCGCGCCGGGACCGACACACTAACGCATAGGCGCGCATTCGCGCAAACCTTGGTGTAAGCCTTGTATCACCCGCCCAGCGGGAATTTGACGATTTTTTCCCGCAAAGTGCCATAAGAATCGAGCGCTTACGTTTTTCCGGCGCTTCACGGCGGCCCGCGCCATATCACAATCCGTTGCAATTTCAGTGCTTTAGCGCAAGCCTGCGCGGTGCGGACAGGCTTTTTTGCCATGTTATGTTGCACCGTCGCGATCTGACGTTCCCGGGGCGCCACGCCCGGCAATAAAGAATCGGAGAGAAATAAAAAACGCCGGGTTTCGCCATATTGCAACAGGCGCGGCGCTCGCCGGATCGCCGTAAGCCGCCTGCGCTTGCAACATCACGCGGCACAAATGACGCCAACCGATGGCCGGGAGGTCGTACTTACCGCCCTGCGCCGAGCCCGATCTCAGGCCCGATCTCGAACCCGAAATGCTCTCAAGGTCGCACCGGCACTGCCGATATATAAAGCTGCGTGTGCGGCGCAAACACTAAAGGATGGGAATGGTTCGGCTAGCCAGATTGAAAGAAGCGCTGTCTGTCGCGGAAGGCGACCCCGAACTGGTGCGTTCGCAGCTTCAGGCGTTCGGCCATCAGATACCGTTGCTGTACTTCATGCTGTTCGTCAACACGGTGGCCGTCGCCGTCACGCATCTGAGAAGCGCGCCCGCCTGGTTGTCCATCTACATTCCCGTGTTGCTCTGCGCGGTCTGCGTCATCCGTTGCGTTCGATGGTGGCGCGTGCGGCGCCGGGTTCTCACGCACGACAAGGCCGTGCCTGAACTGCGCAGGCTGATCTGGCTCGCCGGTATCTTCGGCATCGCGTTCAGCGCCTGGTCGCTGCTGCTGTTCCCCTACGGCACCGCTTACGAACAAGCCCAGGTCGCGTTCTATATGGCGACCACCGTGGTGGGCTGCGTGTTCTGCCTGATGCACCTGCGCGCGGCCGCGCTGCTTCTGCTGTCGATCGTCATCCTGAGCTTCGCGACCTTTCTGGTTTTCACCGGCTACCCCGTGTTCATTGCGATGGCGGTCGACATGACGCTGGTCGGCCTCGCGCTCGCCTTCATCATCGAACTGTATTACCGGACCTTCGCCGGCGTGGTTCACGCGCAGCGCGAATTGCAGGCGAGCCAGCAGAATACGCAGCGGCTCAGCGACGACAACTTCCGCCTCGCGAGCATCGACAGCCTCACCGACCTGCCTAACCGGCGCAGCTTCTTTGCGTCGTTGCGCGCGCTGTCCGAACAGGCGCTCGGCAGCGGCGGCGGCTTCAACGTCGGGCTGATCGATCTGGACGGATTCAAGCAGGTCAACGACATCTACGGACACGCGAGCGGCGACCTCGTCCTCCAGGAAGTCGGCTTGCGACTGCTCGCGTTCGCCGAGCCGGGCATCTTCTTCGCGCGCCTCGGCGGCGACGAATTCGGCGTGCTCGCGCAACACCAGCTTTCGAACGAGACGCTGGTGGCGTTGGGGCAGCGCATCTGCGACGCGCTCAGTCAGCCGTACCAGGTGGCCGGCAATGTCGCCGAATTGTCGGGAACGATCGGCTGGGCCGCGTTTCCCGAGGCGGGCACGACCGTCGCGCAGGTATTCGAACGGGCCGACGCCGCGCTGTACGTGGGCAAGGAAAGCCGCCGCGGCACGCCGGTGATCTTCTCGACCGAACACGAAACGCGGATTCGCCGTTCGAGTCTCGTGACCCAGGAACTGCGCCACGCCGATCTCGAGTCGGAGCTGTTCCTCGAATTCCAGCCGATCCACGACGTGCTCACGCAGCGCACCATCGGCATGGAAGCGCTCGGGCGATGGCATAACGCGCGGCTCGGCGCGGTCAAGCCGGAAGAATTCATTCGGATCGCGGAGCGCACCGAACTGATTCTGCGCATCACTGAAGTGCTGCTGCGCAAGGCGCTCGATGAAGTGTCACGCTGGCCGTCCGAACTGTATCTGTCGTTCAATCTGTCCGCGATCGATATCTCCACCTCGGCGCGCGCCCGCCGCCTGATCGATATCGTGCTGGCGAGCGGCGTGCCGCCGCATCGCGTGTCGTTCGAGATCACGGAGACCGCCGTGACGCGCGACTTCGAGCAGGCCCACAGTGCGCTCACGATGATCAAGCAGGCCGGCTGCCGCGTGTCGCTCGACGACTTCGGCACCGGCTATTCGAGCCTGAGCTACGTGCATCGCCTGCCCTTCGATACGATCAAGATCGACCGCAGCTTCATGACCGACGTGGATTCCAACAGCGCGTCGAAGAAGATCGTCAAGTCGGTGCTCGACCTGTGCGGAAATCTCGGGCTCGAATGCGTGGTGGAAGGGCTCGAAACGTCATCGCAGGCCGAGGTGGTCAAGGCGCTGGGCGCTCGCGCGGTGCAGGGCTATCTGTTCGGCAGACCGATGCGGGCCAGCGCCGTCCGCGCTTATCTGCAAACGGCGCTGGGGCAAAGCTATGCGCTCGGCGCGCGGCCGTAGCGCGAGCGCGCCGCCGCGAAAGCCCGACTAACGCGGCGCGGTTTCGTATTCCAGCTTCGGATACCAGTCTTTGCCACGGCCGCCGGGCGTCATGTCGAGCACGGTCCAGATCGGCATCACATCAGGAGCGCCGCGCGGATCCTGGCCTGGGTCCGCTGTCGACGGCCCCATCTCCTCGGCCCAGAAGTGCCGAATCGTGTCGCCGGAACGCGTGAAAACGTTGAACGCCGGATTGTCGTCGCCATCGGGATCTTCGGCCGCGTAATCGCGATTGAAGGTATTGCCGGCCGACGAATACAAGCGCAGATGCCGCCAGCCGCGCTCTTTCTTGAACGCGACCAGCTTCTCGATCGGCGAGCGGCCGATCACCGCGAACGACACGCGTTGCAGGATATCGGGCATTTCGCCGTCGTATGCGCTCAGCAGCGACGTGCACATCGGACAGGGCCGTGCCCGCTTCGGGCCGAACATCCAGTTGTAGGTAACGAGCGTGTCATGCGCGCCGAACATCGCGGATAACGTCACCGGGCCCTCCTCGCCCTCGAAGCGATAGTCCTCGGGCACGACACCGCCGGGCGGCAGCGCGCGGCGCTGCGCGGCGACGCGTTCGATATGGCGGCGCAACTCGATTTCCTCGGCCAGCAACGCGTTGCGCGCGCGGCGATATTCGGTGCTCTCGCCGGGAAAGCGCGGAGGGGAATCGGCCAGCAGGCGGGCCGGCTTCAGTGTCTGTGCGGATGCGTTGGGGTCGGTCATCAGCCATCTCCTCGTATGAAAAGGGATCAAGGGCGACAGCGGCGCGCCGCGACGGCGAGCGATCTGGTGCCCTTCTACGGCTACGACGAATGGCGCGCCGTCAAATCGACAGCGCCGATCAGAAAGATTTTTGCGCCCGTATGCGATCGCGTCTACTGCGCCGCGCCTTTCGGTACGCGGCCCATCAGATGGAACTCGTCGTTCGGTCGCATTGAAATGACGTTGGCGATCCGGTTCGACAAACCGAAAAACGCGGTAATCGCCGTAATGTCCCAGATGTCCTCGTCGGAAAAGCCATGCTCGCGCAGGGTTTGAAAATCGGCGTCATCCACCGTGCCCGATTCGCGGCAGACCTTCAGCGCGAAATCGAGCATCGCCTTCTGACGCGCGGTGATATCCGCCTTGCGATGATTGACGGCCACCTGATCGGCGAGCAACGGCGCCTTTTCGTAAATGCGCAGAATCGCGCCGTGCGCCACCACGCAATACAGGCAATCGTTCACCGCGCTCGTGGCGACGACGATCATCTCGCGCTCGCCTTTGGTGAGGCCGCCTTCTTTCAGCATCAACGCATCGTGGTAAGCGAAGAACGCGCGAAATTCATCCGGGCGGTGCGCGAGCGTGAGGAATACATTCGGCACAAAACCGGCTTTCTGCTGAACTTCGAGAATGCGCGCGCGGATGTCGTCCGGCCATTCGCTCGGCTCAGGCACGGGGTAGCGGCTGATCGGCTGAAGGTTTGCCATGCGATATCTCCGTTGTTTCTACAGGAAGGCCCGTCGGAAAGTCGGCGGCGAACCGGCCGACACGATCTCGCAGACACGCTCCGCATTGGGGTTGCGAAAACGATGCGGCAAACGGCTTTCGAAATAAAAGCTGTCGCCTGGATCGAGCAGCCACGTGGCGCCGTTCACGGTCAACTCGATTTGCCCGCTGACCACCACGCCGCCCTCGTGCCCTTCGTGTTCGAGCATCCGCGGCCCGGTATCCGACAGAGGCTGATAAACCTCGCGCCGAATGTCCACGCTGCGGTTTTTCACGCTGGAGCCGACGAGATAGCACTCGATCGACTGATTGCCGAGATTCGCCATGTCGGCCCGGCGCGATACCACCGAACGCTCCGCTTCCACCTCGAAGGTAAAGAACTCCGCGAGACTCATCGGAATGCATTCGAGCAGTTTCTTCAATGAACCGACCGAAGGACTCACGCGATTCTGCTCGATGAGCGAGATCGTGCCGTTGGTCACGCCCGCCCTTTTTGCCAGTTCACGCTGGGACAAGCCGTGCTTCTTGCGAATGTACTGCAAGCGGGTTGCCACTTCGATGGACATCGCGGTGTTCTCTGGCATTGAAGGCGGAGTATCGAGAAATGAACTCGGGCAGCGGCTGCTTCCGAGTGTTGAATATTCTAATCATTTTGCGCGTTGCGCCGCCGGGGGAAACCCTGAAAGAACCCGGAAATACGTGTTACGCAATGAGCATTGGCAGCCATTGCAATCGCATGCCTGCCTTCGGGAAAGCCCTTATCAAGCTTTAATAAAAATCAATTGACGGCGTTATTGACTCGTATATGCTGGTTCTCAGGCGATCGCCGCAGCAGCGTCACGAGGCGCTTAAACGTGTTTTGCGGCGCAGCGAATTCACTTCGCATGGGTTCAACGGCGATCATCCCAACGTCCTGCTTCTTTAAACGCCCCGTGCGGATTTCGAGCAGGCCGTTCAATACTTTCAACGTTGCCAGTCGAGTGTAATCGTGAGAGTCCGATGCCCTTTGGTGAGATGGAATCGCAGTCAGCCGAGTTGTCCTCGCGCTGACGGCGCCATCGCCGACGGCAGCAACGGCAGGCTTGCGTTCCGCCGCTTTCTGTCCGTCTTCACGATCCTGTCGCGTCGTTCAGTTCGACGTCACAACTCCATCTCCGCGCGCGCCTTCATTGCAGTGCGCACGGACGAAGTCGCCTCGCTGCTGCCCTAGCGCCTCCCTCCTTTTCGCCATTCGATTCGTCCGTTTGCGTGAGCGCGCTTTTTCGAGCCGCGTGTTTCCGCACGTGCGGTGCCGTCTGTCGCGTATGCATTTCATGCGCTTCATGCAAGGCAAATCCGTTGCGCGGCGCAGCGAACCGAATCGAACCGCCTACCTGATCGCGACGCGCGGCGCGTTCCGTTGACGACGACCGCCCGCACCCTGCCTGCGGCTGCGCGCCTTGCGCCCGGCGGCGGAATCGTGCCGCGTTGAGGGTTGTTCACGCCGCGTCCGTTGGGTTCGTCGGTCAACGCCCCGAAAGAAGTTCCCTGGGAACACATACGCGTATCAATCATGCGAACGAAGCCACTAGTCGGCATCAGCGCCGACAGAACGATGATCGGAGCGCATCCGTCGCACGTTGCCGGCGAGAAGTACATTGCCGCGATCGTGGACGGCTCGCAGGCGCTGGCAATGTTGCTGCCGGCGCTCGGCGAACGTCAGTCCGCCGATGACGTGCTCGCCACCGTCGACGGCCTGCTGTTTACCGGCAGCTATTCGAACGTCGAGCCGCGGCGCTACGGCGGCCATGCCAGCGCGCCGGGCACGCTCCACGACGCCGCACGCGATGCAACCACGCTGCCGCTCCTGCGCGCGGCGATCGCGGCGGGCGTGCCGGTGCTGGCCGTATGCCGGGGCTTTCAGGAAATGAACGTGGCGTTCGGCGGCACGTTGCATCAATGCGTTCAAGCGGTGGCGGGTTTGAACGACCACCGCGAGAACAAGCAAGACGAACTCGACGTGCAATACGCACCGTCGCATTCGATCACGCTCACACGAGGCGGCTTGTTGCAGCGCCTCGCGGGCGGCGCGAACGAGGCGCGTGTGAATTCGTTGCACGGCCAGGGCGTCGAGCGGCTGGGTGCGGGCCTCATGACCGAGGCCACCGCGCCGGACGGCTCGATCGAAGCGGCGAGCGTGAAGGACGCGCGCGCTTTCGCGCTGGGCGTGCAGTGGCACCCGGAGTGGCGGCACGCGAGCGACGCGCTTTCCACCGCGATCTTTCGTGAGTTCGGCGAAGCCTGCCGCGATCGAATGCGCACCAGGGCCGGCTATGGCGCGGCATCCGCCGCGACGCAAACCTGAGCCGGCCGCGCACTCAAACAGAGAGAAAAATCATGCATGACATCGACGATTTTCTGAAGAAGAACCACGTCACCGAAATCGAGGCGATCATTCCCGATATGGCCGGAATCGCGCGCGGCAAGATCATTCCGCGCAGCAAGTTCGAATCCGGCGAGTCCATGCGCTTGCCGCAGGCGGTGATGATCCAGACCGTCACAGGCGACTATCCTGACGACGGCACGCTCACCGGCGTCACCGACCCCGACATGGTGTGCGTTCCCGACGCCAGCACCATTCGCATGATTCCGTGGGCCGTCGATCCGACCGCCCAGGTGATTCACGATTGCGTTCACTTCGACGGCACGCCCGTCGCCATCTCGCCGCGCCGCGTGTTGCGCCGCGTGCTCGAACTGTACAAGGCCAAAGGCTGGACCCCCGTGATCGCGCCCGAGCTGGAGTTCTATCTGGTCGACATGAACAAGGACCCGGACTTGCCGCTGCAACCGCCAATCGGCCGTACTGGCCGTCCGGAAACCGGCCGCCAGTCCTATTCGATCGAGGCCGTCAACGAATTCGATCCGCTCTTCGAGGACATCTACGAGTACTGCGAGGTGCAAGAACTCGAAGTGGATACGCTGATTCACGAAGTGGGCGCGGCGCAGATGGAAATCAACTTCATGCACGGCGATCCGTTGAAACTCGCGGACAGCGTGTTCCTGTTCAAGCGCACGGTGCGCGAGGCCGCATTGCGCCACAAGATGTACGCCACGTTCATGGCGAAGCCGATGGAAAGCGAGCCGGGCTCGGCCATGCATATGCACCAAAGCCTCGTCGACGCGGACAGCGGCCACAACATGTTCACGGGTGCGGACGGCAAGCCGACCTCGCTTTTCACCAGCTATATCGCCGGCTTGCAGAAGTACACGCCCGCGCTGATGCCGATCTTCGCGCCGTACATCAACTCGTATCGGCGTCTGTCGCGCTTCATGGCCGCGCCGATCAATGTGGCGTGGGGTTACGACAACCGCACGGTGGGCTTCCGCATTCCGCATTCGGGCCCCGCTGCGCGCCGCATTGAGAACCGCATTCCCGGCGTGGACTGCAATCCGTATCTGGCGATTGCCGCAACGCTCGCTGCCGGCTATCTCGGCATGACGCAAAAGCTCGAAGCCACGGAGCCGCTTCTTAGCGACGGCTATGAATTGCCGTACCAGTTGCCGCGCAATCTCGAAGAAGGCCTGACGTTGATGGGCGCGTGCGAGCCGATTGCCGAAGTACTCGGCGAGAAGTTCGTCAATGCTTACCTGGCTTTGAAGGAAACCGAATACGAAGCGTTCTTCCGCGTGATCAGTTCGTGGGAACGCCGGCATTTGCTGCTGCACGTCTGAAGCTGTCGCAGAGGTAATGCAAACGCAAAACTACTGGAGTCTGTATGAGCTATAGAACAGAAGAAATCGCTTATGTGCAACCGGCAGTGCAGGCCACACAAGCCACGCAAGCCGCGCAGCGCAGCACCGCCGACTATCGCGCCCTCGACGCCGCGCATCACATCCATCCGTTTTCGGATATGGGAGCGTTGAATCGCAGCGGCAGCCGCGTGATCGTCAAGGCTCACGGCGTGTACCTATGGGATTCGGAAGGCAATAAGATCATCGACGGCATGGCCGGCTTGTGGTGCGTCAACGTCGGTTATGGCCGCAAGGAACTGGCGGATGCGGCGTACAGGCAAATGCTGGAACTGCCCTACTACAACACCTTCTTCAAGACCACGCACCCGCCTGTCATCGAACTGTCGGCATTGCTCGCGGAACTGGCGCCCGAACCGTTCAATCACTTCTTCTATTGCAACAGCGGCTCGGAAGGCAACGACACGGTATTGCGCATCGTCCATCAGTATTGGGCGGTGCAAGGCAAGCACGCGAAGAAGTTCGTGATCTCGCGCAAGAACGGTTATCACGGTTCGACGATCGCGGGCGGCACGCTCGGCGGCATGGGCTATATGCACGAGCAGATGCCCTCGAAGGTCGAGAATATCGTGCATATCGACCAGCCGTATTTCTTCGGCGAAGCGCAAGCCGATGTGACGCCGGAGGAATTCGCGCTCGCGCGCGCGCGGCAACTCGAAGCGAAGATCCTCGAAATCGGCGCGGACAAGGTGGCCGCGTTTATCGGTGAGCCTTTCCAGGGAGCGGGCGGCGTGATTTTCCCGGCCTCGACTTATTGGCCGGAAATTCAGCGCATTTGCCGCAAGTACGACATTCTGCTCGTCGCCGACGAAGTGATCGGCGGCTTTGGGCGAACGGGCGAATGGTTCGCGCACCAGCACTTCGGCTTCGAACCGGATGTCATCACGCTGGCCAAGGGCCTCACCAGCGGCTATGTACCGATGGGCGCGGTGGGCCTGCATGACCGCGTGGCGAAAGCGATCATCGAGAACGGCGACTTCAATCACGGGCTCACGTACTCGGGGCATCCGGTGGCCGCCGCGGTCGCCGTTGCCAACCTCAAGCTGCTGCGCGACGAGAAGATCGTCGAACGCGTGAAGCGCGAGACGGGTCCGTATTTCCAGAAGCAATTGCGCGACGCCTTCGCGAATCACCCGATCATCGGCGAGATTTCCGGCGCGGGTCTCGTGGCCGGTTTGCAACTCGCGGAACAGCCGGCAACGCGCAAACGCTTCGCCAACGGCGGCGACGTGGGCACCCTGTGCCGCGATTTCTGCTTCAACGGCAATCTGATCATGCGCGCCACCGGCGACCGGATGTTGCTGTCGCCGCCGCTCGTCATCGACAAGCACGAGATCGACGAAATCGTTTCGAAGGCGAAAAACGCCATCGACGCGACGGCGCAGCAACTCGGCATGGCGTAGCGGGTGTTCGTTCCGGCAAGGGATGATTTGCGGAGATGCCCTCGGCGGTTCATCTCATCTCGTCTCCACCGACACGAAACGGCGCGCGTTATTGCGCTGGATCAGCACCGCAATGGGTTTGCCCGCCTTGACTTCCAGCGTCGCCACTTGCTCCGGCGATTCGAGCAGCGTGCCATTGAACGACAGAACGACATCGCCGGGCTGGATGCCCGCGGCCGCGGCGGGCCCGCGAACCTCGTCCACCATCAGACCGACGCCGAGTCCGCTCGCGCGCCGCTCGCCCTCGCTCAGCGGATGCATGACCAGACCTAGGCGCTCCGTCAAGCTGACATCGTTTTGTCGCGCTTCGTTGGGTCGAACGCTCGGGCTTTCCCCCGCTGCGCCGATCATGACCGCCATGGTCATCGGCCTTCGATTGCGGATCAGCCGGAGTGTGGTTTTCGTGCCGGGCGGCAGCGCGGCGGCGGCATCGAGGAGTTCGGCGGAGCGCTCGATCGGCTTGTCGCCGAATTGCACGATGACGTCGCCGGGCTTGATGCCGATCGCGGCCGCCGTCGTGCCGGGCTCGACCGCATTGACCAACGCGCCTGCCGGCCGCTGCAGGCCGAAGGCCCCCGCCAGCCCCGCGCCGACGTCCTGCACCTCCACGCCCAGACCGCCCGAAGGCGTCTTGCGCTGGGTTTGCAACTGCGATCGCAGCTTGGCCGTCAGATTGATCGGGATCGCAAACGTCAGGCCGGACCGGTCCTGGTCCGGATACACCTGCACGGCGATGCCGACCACCTCGCCCGCACGGTTGAACAGCGGGCCGCCCGAATTGTCCGGGTTGACGGACACGTCCGTCTGAAAGAACGGAAAATTGCTGCCGTCCGGCAGCGTGCGGGACGTGGCGCTGACAATGCCCGCGGTAACGGTATTCTGGAAGCGGTCGGGCGAGCCGATCGTCAGCACGGGTTCGCCGGCGCGCACGCGCGACGAGTCGCCGAGTTTGACCGTCGGCAGCTTGGCGGCGTCGATCTGGATCAAGGCGACGTCGCTCTGGGCGTCGACAAGCAGCACCCTGGCCTTGAACTCGCGCCGGTCGATCAGCGTGACCGTCACTTCGTCGACTTGATCCACCACATGTGCCGTGGTCAGAATGAGGCCGTCGGCGCTAATGATGAACCCGGAACCGACACCCGATATCGCGCTCGGCGGACTGCCCTGAGACTCCTGCGCTTGCAACGGACGCTTGAAGAACGAAGCGAGCGGATCGTCGGGACCAAGCGCGGCGAAGGCCGGCGCCAGCGCTGGTTGGGCCGTCGCGCTGACCGAGCTGATATTCACGACGGCGGGCCCGTACCGCTCCACGAGCGCGGGAAAGTCGAGCGGCGCGGCGGCATTGGCCGGCGCAACCCGCCTCTCCTTCGCGAGCGGCGGCGCCGCGCCCGCGGCCATCGCCGTCGACTTCAGCCCCGGATAGCCGACGAGACACGCGGCTACCACGGCAACGCGGAATACGGTGCGGACAAGGGTCGGGTTAAACACAGCGCATCTCCCAGACGGCCGTCATGCCGGGCGCGTGAAACGCCGTTGGCTAACTGGCTTCGTGGACCCATTATTTCGTCAGCGGCAACCGGCAACTGTGATACAGCGCACCGATGAAATCGAAAACGGGAAAAGCCCAATGGCCGGCGCGCGAGCCGCGGCCACCGCCACGGCCGCGCGGCCGGCGCATGCGGTGCGAATGCCGATTCGCGGCACGCACCGCCACTTTCGAATCAAGCCGCGTGCCTGGTCGCTTCACTCGATCCCTTTACTATTAGCGACCGCCGACACCATACTGTCTTACTTATTCGATTCCGCTTTTGCAGAGGCGCCGATGAACGTCCAACTCACTCCCGACCTTGCGTCCAGATTCGCCAATGTCGCGCTCGCCCACCTCACGCGCGAATACCCCAACAAGCTCACTCATGCGCTGGCCGGTCCGCAAGACGTGCAGAGCCCACGTGCGCTGCATCCGATCTTTTACGGCAGCTACGACTGGCATTCGTGCGTGCACGGCTACTGGCTGATCCTGCATCTGCTCGACCGTTTTCCCGACCTGCCCGAAGCCACGCGCATCGTCGCGGTGGTCGACGAGCACTTCACCGAGGCGAACGTGGCCGGTGAGCTCGCGTATCTCACGCTGCCGCACAACCGCGGTTTCGAGCGGCCGTATGGCTGGGCCTGGCTGCTTGCGCTGAGCGCGCAACTGCACTCGCTGAAGCTCTCCGAAGCCGCGCGCTGGTCCAAGGCCTTCGCGCCGCTCACCCAACTCTTTGTCGAACGCTTCGAGGAGTTTCTGCCGAAAGCGACCTACCCGTTGCGCGTCGGCACGCATTTCAACATGGCGTTCGCGCTGGCGCTCACGCTGGATTTCGCGCGGCAAACCTCGCGTGATTCGCTCGAGGCATTGCTGGTCAATACGGCCGAGCGCTGGTTTCTGAACGATGTCGGCTGCCAGGCATGGGAGCCCGCCGGCGATGAATTTCTGTCGCCTTCGCTGATGGAAGCGGAGTTGATGCGGCGCATCTTGCCGCCCGCGCAATTCGTCGACTGGTTCAGTCGCTTTCTGCCGAACCTCGGCGCAAAGAAGCCCGCGACCTTATTCGAGCCCGTCACCGTGACGGATCGCAGCGACGGCAAGATTGCCCACCTCGACGGCCTCAATCTGAGCCGCGCGTGGTGCCAGCGCTCGCTGGCCCGCGCGCTGCCCGCCGGCGACATACGCCGCACGATCCTGTTCGATGCCGCCGAGCGTCATCTGCAAAGCGCGCTGCCGCACGTAGCCGGCGACTACATGGGTGAGCATTGGCTCGGCACATTCGCCACGCTGGCTTTGGAGGCTTGATCCCGGCCGGCTTCAACAGCCGGAATGATTCACGGTGAATGCAAAAGCGAGCGGCGCTTGCAGCGCGCAAATCGGGTTGCCTACTTGCCGATTCGCGCCGCAAGCGCCGCTTTTCCACTACCGCCTGAACCGCGAGCCGGTCATTCCAGAGGCTCGATGCGTTACTCCCCCGTCAGCTTTTTAGGCTTCGGCGGCGCCTTGACCTTGTTGTACTGGAAGGCGGGCGTGGCCTTCAAAGCGTCTTTGCTCGCGCCGGCCAGATAGAAGTTTCCCGAGCGGATATCGAGCGCGGCGATCGGCACGGCGACGTCATGCGAGGCCACACCGAGGAAGCCGCCAGCGGCGACGATCGCGGCGGACAGTGAGCCATCGGGTGCGACCACCAGATCGCGGATCGAGCCAATCTTCTCGTTCTGATCGTTGTACACCGCCTTGCCGAGAATGCTCTTCTTCACGCTCCAGCCGCTCAACAGCGCGGTGGATTGTTCGACCGTCACGCTCAACGGTTGCGTGCCGGCGACTTGCGCCTGTGCACTCAGGCTGGTTGCCGCCACCGCGACCACAACAACAAGTTTGCTCAACGTCATAGTGTTCTCTCCGTTCTTAATAGACTTGAAGACTTGACCGGCGCAACGATGTGCGCCGAAGGAACCGCTGCAAACGATCATACAGATTACGCAGCGCGCCTGCACCCAGCGTGGCCGAGCATGAACGCCCCGCCGAGCGCGCCATGCCCCGACACGCATGGCGGTAAAATTGCGCAAGGCGATAACGCCCGTTTAGAGGTGGCGGTTTGACTGAGCTTGAACAGGGTTTCATCTTGACCCGGCATTGGCGGGACACGCCCGCCGGCACCGAAGTGGATTTCTGGCTGGCAACGGACGGCGGGCCTCGTCACATCCGCTTGCGCCCGCAGCCTTCGGTGGCGTTCATTCCGGTTGAACATCGCGAGCGCGCGGAAACGGTCCTGCGCCGCGAAGCGCCGCTCGATCTGCGTCCACTCGACTTGCGCGACTTCCAGCATCGGCCGGTCATGGGCCTGTACTGCCCGCAGTATCGGCAATTGACCGGCTTCGAGAAACGCCTGAAGCAAGGCGGCGTCGACGTGTATGAAGCCGACATCTTTCCGCCCGAGCGCTACATGATGGAGCGCTTCATCACCGCGCCGGTATCGTTCGGCGGCGATTCGCAAGCTGGCGGGCTGCTCGTGAACGGCGAATTGAAGCCGGCTACCGGTTATCGCCCGTCCTTGAAGCTGGTCTCGCTCGACATCGAAACCAGTGCGCACGCCGAGCTTTATTCGATCGCGCTCGAAGGTTGCGGGCAGCGCCAGGTGTATATGCTCGGCCCGCCGAACGGCGACGCGAGCGCACTCGACTTCGAACTCGAATACTGCGAAACCCGCGCCCAGTTGCTCGAAAAGCTGAACCTGTGGCTGGAACGGCATGACCCCGATGCGATCATCGGCTGGAACCTCGTGCAGTTCGATCTGCGTGTGTTGCGGCAGCATGCCGAGCAATATGGCGTGCCGCTGCGGCTCGGACGCGGCGGCGCGGTGATGGAATGGCGGGAGCATGGCCTCAGACAAAACCATTTCTTTGCCGGCGCCGCGGGGCGCCTGATCATTGACGGCATCGAGGCGCTGCGCTCCGCAACATGGAGTTTTCCTTCGTTCAGCCTCGAATACGTCGCGCGTTCGGTGCTGGGCGAAGGTAAATCGATCGACAATCCGTATCAGCGCATGGATGAAATCCAGCGCCGTTTCGACGAGGACAAGCCCGCCCTCGCGCGGTACAACCTCAAGGATTGCGAGCTCGTCACGCGCATCTTCGCAAAGACCGAGTTGTTGCCGTTTCTGCTGGAACGGGCAACCGTGACCGGCTTGCCGGCGGATCGCAGCGGCGGATCGGTCGCGGCATTCACGCATCTGTACATGCCGCGCATGCATCGGCAAGGCTATGTCGCGCCGAATCTCGGCGACGTGGCCGGCGCCGCGAGTCCAGGCGGCTTCGTGATGGATTCGCGGCCCGGTCTCTACGATTCGGTGCTGGTGCTCGACTACAAGAGCCTGTATCCGTCCATCATCCGCACGTTTCTGATCGACCCCGTGGGCCTCGTGGAAGGCATGCTCGATCCCGGCGACGATCGCTCGGTGCCGGGCTTTCTCGGTGCGCGTTTTTCGCGCACTCGCCATTGCTTGCCGTCGATCGTCGGTCAAGTCTGGCAAGGGCGCGAAGCCGCCAAGCGCGAGCAGAACAAACCGCTTTCGCAGGCGCTGAAGATCATCATGAACGCCTTTTATGGCGTGCTCGGCTCCACCGGTTGCCGCTTCTTCGATCCGCGCCTCGCGTCGTCGATCACCATGCGCGGCCATGAAATCATGCACGCCACGCGCGAGCTGATTCAGGCCCAAGGCTACGAGGTGATTTACGGCGACACCGATTCCACTTTCGTGTGGTTGAAACACGCGCACAGCGAGGAAGACGCCGGCCGCATCGGCCGCGCGATCGTCGAGCATGTCAACGCGTGGTGGCGGCAGACTCTGCGGGAACGCTTCGGGCTCGACAGCGCGCTCGAACTGCAATTCGAGCGGCACTACAAGCGCTTCTTCATGCCGACGATTCGCGGCGCCGAGGAAGGCAGCAAGAAACGCTATGCGGGGCTGACCGTTGCGCCGGACGGCAGCGAGGACATCGTCTACAAAGGACTCGAAACCGTGCGCACCGACTGGACGCCGCTCGCGCAGCGGTTTCAGCAGGAGCTCTATCGGCGCATTTTCACGCAACAGCCGTATCAGGATTACGTACGCGACTACGTGCGCGATACGCTCGAAGGCAAACTCGACGACCAGCTCGTGTATCGCAAGCAGGTGCGCCGGCCGCTCGGCGATTACGAGCGCAACGTGCCGCCGCACGTGCGCGCGGCGCGCGTGGCCGACGAGTTCAATCGGCGCCAGGGGCGGCCGCTGCAATATCAGAACGGCGGCTGGATCAGCTACGTGATGACGATCGCCGGGCCGGAGCCGCTCGAAACGCTGCGCTCCGCGATCGATTACGAACACTATCTGACGCGGCAATTGCAACCCGTCGCCGATGCGATTCTGCCCCTGCTGCGCGACAACTTCATCACGCTGATGAGCGGTCAGAAACAACTGTTCTGACGTCGAGCTTCACGAAGCCGAATACCCGGGCTCATAAGCGATCGCCATCCTGTCCGGACGCGCCCGTGCACCCGGCGTAGAATCCATGCGGGACTCGTCACCGCTCCAGGCGGCGGCGAGCCCGAACCCCATCAACCACGCATGATCCCCGCGACCCGCGGTTCAAAGCGCGAGGCGTTCATGCTGGCGCGCGCCAGTTCGACTGGTGCGCCAGGAGACATGACCATGGCAAAGCTCGTCGCGCTCTATAAAACTCCGGCCAACGCGGAAGCGTTCGACGCTCACTATTACTCGACCCACGTGCCGCTCGCGAAACAGTTGCCCGGCTTGCGGCGCTATGAAGTCAGCACCGGACCGGTCGGCACGCCGCAGGGCGCTTCGCCCTATCATCTCGCCGCGATCCTGAGCTTCGATTCGCTCGAAGCGTTGAAGCAAGGACTCGGTTCTCCGCAAGGCCAGGCGACGGCGGGAGACCTGGCGAATTTTGCTCAAGCCGGCGTCGAACTGCTGCTTTTCGATACCAAAGAGGTCTGATCCCGCCGCGCGGCACGCGTCGCGCTACGGTCGCGTCCGATTGCTTCAGGTCACTTCGCTTGAGGGAAGCCGAGCGCGTCGGCCTTCGTTCTCAGTTCCGAGAAGCGGCCGCCCGCGGGACTCATTGCCGTATCAGGAGCCGTGCTGGCGCCCGGCGTGACCTGGCTCCTGTCCAGTTGCGCGATGCCCGTCGTGCCCGAACTCGCAATATTCGCGCAAGCCGCGCCGAATGTGCCTTGCGTCACCGCGATCGCCGGCGCGTCGGTGCGCGCCGCGTCCGTCAGATTCAATGCATAAGCGAGGTTGAACGTCGTGGCGTCGCTCGCTCGCACGCCGAGCGGATCGAGGCCGAAGCGCCAGGCGAGCAACTGGTGAATGGAGCTGGGATCGAACGGATAGCGCGAGACGTTGTTCGCGCGCACGCGCGGTCCGAGCAGCATGCACGGCACGCGAAAGCCGAGACGGCCGTCGTTGCCGAGCGCGCGCTCCGCCGCCGACACCGGCTTGACGGGCGGCGCCACATGCTCCATGAAACCGCCCCACTCGTCATAGACGATGATCATGAGCGTCCTGCTCCAGTTCGGGCTCGTGCGCAGCGCGTCGTAGATCTGGCCCAGCAGCACCTGGCCGTTGCGCACGTCGGCATGCGGATGGTCGTCGTTCGAGGTGCCCTGCGCTTCGCCGCCGAACCTCGGATCGACCATGCAGAACGACGGCAACGTGCCCGCGGCGGCGTCGGAGAGAAAGTCGGCGATCAGCTTCGAGCGGCCGACGTAGCGCGTGCCGTACAGCGCGGTGAACGGCACGTCGTGGAAATAGTAGGTGGATGAAACGTTCTTCGCGTCGAGGCGGTCCCAGATGGTCGGCAAGGTTGACGTGTCCTGCGTGTCCGAAAGACGGTCCGTTTCGCCGCTGTGCAGATAGAGGCGGTTCGGAAAGGTATCGCTGAGAATGCCGCTCATGTAGTAGTCGCACACGGTGTATTGCGTCACCGCGCCGCGATAGAAGTCGAGATCCGCCGACTGGAAATAGCCGATCGGCAACAGGTCGCCGCGCGTGAGGCTGGTTGCCGGCGTCAGCAGAAAGCCGTTCATCGCGCCGTTGGCGAGATGCACGCGCCCGGCGTCGTAGGCGTGATTCGGGTCCGCGAATGCGCAGCCCTGGAAGCCATACGCCGGGTTCGCGGTAAGCGCGAACGGCGCATGCGCTTCGCCGAATGCATCGACGAAGGTGCGCCCGGTCTGCGCGCTTTCGGCATTCGGCACCCAACCCATCAGATGGTCGAACGAGCGGTTTTCCATGGTGACGAGCACGACGTGATCGATGCCCGACGTCGCCGGATCCGGCAACGCGGGGCGCGGCAGATTCGCGCGATCCGGCGGAATCGCGCCCACCACGGGAGGGGTTCCCGATCCGGAGCCGCCGCCATGACTGCCCCCTCCGCACGCCGATAGCGCGATGGAACCGGCCAGCGCGGCGAGCATTCTCCGACGCGCCAGGTCGGGCGGATTCGTAGGATGATGAGCCATGATCTTGTCTCCGTTGGTTATTGGAACGAATCCGCCGGGGTCTTGTGCCGCCTGGCGATTCATGCCCCAAGGGAGCAATTAGTGTTCCCCGCCTCGTTCAGCGGCGACGGCGCGGATGCGGCAGCGCGTCGAGCTGACGCAAGATGCGCCCGGGCGCACTCGCGACGCTCCGCATTTGCTGGGGGAAGAAACGGTTTTCTGCTACAACGTCAAAGCACTTTCGCACCGTTCCTGACCAACGCAAATGAACAAACGTCAATTTCTAGCCGGCGCCGCCGTGCTTGGCGCAAGCGCCGCGCCCGCGTTCGGCAACCAGCATGTCCATGACGAAGCATCCGCGGCGTCGCCCGTCATCCTGACGATCAGCGGCGCGATCAAGCGCCACAATCGCGGCGCGCTCGATCCCGCATTCGATCAGTTGCTGGCGAAGCATCAGGTGAAGTTTTCGCAAGCGTACAACGTCGATCTTCCTCTGTTGGCGAGCATGCCGGCCGTGACGATCCAGCCCACCACCGAATACGATGCCCGGCCGCATAGGTTGAGCGGTCCGTTGTTGACCACGTTGCTGGAACACGTCGGCGCGCCCGGCGCGGGTGGAACGCAAATCCTGTTGCATGCGGTGGACGGCTACGCCGTGATGACGACGCTCGATAAAGTGCGCGCTTATCGCTTCGTCGTGGCGACGCATATGGACGGGAAGCCGCTGCCGCTCGGCGGCATGGGGCCGCTCTGGGCCGCCTATGATGCGGATCACATTCCCGAGTTGTCCGGCAAGCCGCTGAAGGAGCGCTTCGAGTTGTCGCCCTGGGGGCTTTATCACGTGCAGGTGATTGCGGGGTGAGGTTCGATTGGGGGATACGGAATCAATCCGCTCGTGCTTTATCGGAACGTTAGCGGAAATATCGAGCTTGGCCGCTATCCCCCATCGGTCTGGACTTCGATCACCCCGCGAGCTAATCACCGAGTGTTGTCCTCGATGGGCGCGTTCGTCCATATCATGCAAAATAGCCGCATTCTAAAATGCTGAGGATGGCTCGTGGGCGTCAACTTCGATCTGAACGATTTGCAGGCGTTTCGAGCCGTCGTGGAGTTGGGCAGCTTCCGCAAGGCAGCGGAGGCGGTCAACATATCGCAGCCGGCGCTGAGCCGGCGCATCGAGAAGCTCGAAGCGGCGCTCGGCGTGCGGCTCTTCGAGCGGACCACTCGCAGCGTGACGCTCACCACCGTAGGTCGCGTGTTCGCCCCAAGCGCGGAACAGCTTCTCGACGATCTCGACGTCGCGTTGCTCGGCATCCGCGACGTGTCTACCAGCCGCCTCGGTCACGTGACCATCGCGTGCGTGCCGTCGGTTGCCTACTATTTCCTGCCGAGCGTCATTGCCGCCTATCACAGCCGCTATCCGCGAATCCGGGTCAAACTGCTCGACTCGAGCGCCAACGAAGTGCTCGGCTCGGTCATCAGCGGTGAAGCCGATTTCGGCGTGAGCTTCATGGGCAGCCAGGAATCCGAGGTCGAGTTCAAGGTCCTGCTGCAGGAACGGTTCGTCGCCGCATGCCGCCGCGATCATCCGCTGGCCCGAAAGACACGTGTGTCCTGGAGCGAGCTTTATGAGCACGAATACGTTTCCGTCGACAAGACTTCCGGCAACCGCCTGCTGCTCGATCAGGCGTTGACCAACGTGGCGCCGGCCGTGCCGAGCGTCTGCGAGACTCGCCACGTCACCACCCTGCTCGGCCTGATCGAAGCGGGACTCGGGGTGGCGGCCGTGCCTTCAATGGCGATGCCCATGCGCGACCATCCGATTCTCACCAGCGTCCCGCTCGTCGATCCGGTCGTGACGAGGCGAGTCGGCATCGTCAGGCGCCGGGGACGCCCCCTCGCGCCGGCCGCGCAGCAGTTCTACCAGACGATCCTCGACACGAAGCGCAGCGGCACGGCCGGTGCGGCGAAGAAGACCCCGAAATGACACTGCCAAGGCCCTTCAGGCTGCTTTATGTTCAGGTTCTGCTTGGAATGGCGCTCGGCATGACTGTCGGCCACTTCTGGCCGCAGGTCGGCGCGTCGCTGAAACCGCTCAGCGACGCGTTCGTCGCGCTGGTGCGCATGATGATCGCGCCAATCGTCTTCTGCACGATCGTCACCGGCATCACGTCGCTTGCGAGCGGCTCGAAGATCGGCCGGACCATCCTGAAAGCGCTGGCGTTGTTCTACTTTCTCACCATCGTTGCACTCGTCCTGGGGCTCGCGACCGCGTTCGCGCTGCGTCCGGGCGCGGGACTGCATATCGACCCACATCATCTGGACACCGCCATCCTCGCGCAATATTCGACTCGCACGCAGTCGCACGGACTCGTCGAATTCGCGCTGCAGGTGATTCCGGAGACGCTCGTCGGCGCCTTCGAGAAAGGCGAGGTGCTGCCGGTCTTGCTGCTCGCCCTTCTGTTCGGCTTCGCATTGAACGCCAGCGGAGACGGCGGCCGACGGGTACAGGAATTCATCGACGGCATCGCCCATGCGCTGTTCCGCATCCTCGCGCTGATCATGCGGCTCGCGCCGGCCGGGGCATTCGGCGCGATGGCGTTCACGGTGGGCCGTTTCGGCATCCGTTCGATTGGCTCGCTCGGCATGCTGATGGTGTCGTTCTATGCGGCGTGCCTGCTGTTCGTCGTGTGCGTGCTCGGTCCGCTCGCACGCCTGCACGGCTTCTCGCTTTGGCGGCTGCTGCGCTACATTCGCGAGGAACTCGTCATCGTGCTCGCGACGTCGTCGACCGAACCGGTGCTGCCGCGCCTCATCGTCAAGCTCGAAGCGCTTGGCTGCAACAAGGGCATCGTGGGTCTCGTGCTGCCGGCCGGCTATTCCTTCAATCTCGACGGCACGGCGATCTACCTGACGCTCGCCTCGATGTTCATCGCGCAAGCGTGCGATGTGCACCTCTCGGGCGGCCAGATCGCGACGATGCTCGCGGTCATGCTGCTCACGTCGAAGGGCGCGGCGGGCGTATCGGGCAGCGGCCTGGTTGCGCTCGTCGCGACGCTCGCCGTCATTCCCGATCTGCCGGTTGCAAGCGTCGCGCTGCTGGTCGGCATCGATCGCTTCATGTCCGAGGCGCGCGCCCTGACGAGCGTGATCAGCAACGCCTGCGCGGTGATCTTCGTATCGATGTGGGAGCGCGCCTGCGACCGAACGCGCCTGAAGAACGCCTTGAGCCTGGCCCATGAGCCAGAAGAACCCTTCGATCAGCCCGCCGACCTGCCGGTTTGAATCGTTGCCTGGGTCTCAATGCGTGGCGACGGAATCGAGCCCGGTCGATGTCACTTCCGGCTGCACGGCGGGCGACGCCAGATAGTCGAGCAGCGCTTTCGCCTCCTTCGGATGCTGCGCGCCGACCGGTATGCCCGCGGCAAAGCGCGTGACGGACTGCATCGACTCCGGAATCTTGCCGACGTACGCCGCGCCCTTCACCGGCAGCAACTCGCTAACCTGCTGAAGACCCACTTCGTAGTCGCCGGTCGCAACCACGGACGCCACCGGAATCTTCGGGATCATCCTCGCCCTGGTTTTCACCTGTTCCTCGATGCCGAGCCGCTTGAACAACTCGCGCTCGACATAGACGCCGCTCGCGCTATCCGAATACGCGATCGACCGGGCATGCAGCAGGGTTTGCCTGAGCGCCGCCCGGACGCATGACCGACCGCACGCGTGAGGCGGCTCTTGCACCGGCCCACCGCACAGGCGTTACGCAAACGGGGCCACGCGAAAAGTGCATTTTTTCCAAGTATTGATGTTCCACCGTTATCAATGCACATGGATGAAAACGTGGCATCACCGGCCACGTTCCTCGCGGCTGCCTGTCGGGGCAATCGAGTCAGCGGTCAAAGCTATGAAGTGACTTCAGTTGATGGTCCGCTGCGGGCGAATCAAGGGACATTCGACGTTTGCCGAAGACCGTCCGTTCAGGGTCGATCGGAATTTTTTTGTATATCGCCTCGATATTGCTTCCAGCTTTTGCCGAACTCGATAGCGCGCATAAGCTGCTCTGGTGGAAGGGTCATAGCGTCTTGGCGATGGGTTGGCTGGGCATATTCAATTTTCAGTTCGCGTGGTTTGGCGATCGGGTAATCGCACCTGGAATTTCGGGCCGCGATGCTTCAGGCTCACAAAACGTGGTGTGCCGTTATTTCGTTCTTGCTTTCCCTGACTCCTTACCTTAAAGTAAGGATTATTGGAGGTGTCACCATGACAACAGCAACTCTCACTTCGAAGGGCCAGGTTACGATCCCCGTGGACGTCCGCAATCAGCTTGGCCTGCAGTCGGGAGACCGGATCGAATTCAGCTTCAACGAGGCGACCGGCCGGTACGAGGTCTATCCGGCCACGCGCTCGCTTGCGTCGCTCAAGGGCATCGTGAAGAAGCCTGCTAAACCGGTGTCGGTCGAAGACATGAACCGGGCCATCGCGGAACAGGGAGCATCCGCGCGATGATTGGACTGGATACGAACGTGCTGGTCCGCTACTTCGCCCAGGACGACGCCGTGCACTCGAAGAAGGCGACGGCGCTGATGGAGTCCCTATCGGCCGAGAGGCCGGGGTACGTTTCGCAGGTCGCGCTGGTCGAAGTCGTGTGGGTGCTCGGACGTTGCTACGGCGTCGAGCGCGAGCAGATGAAGGACATCATTGACTCGATGATCGGCACCAAGGAACTGGTCGTTGAAGGCGCTGACACGGTGCGAAAGGCACTTCGCGTTTTCGCCGCATCTGCAAAGTCGGACTTCGCGGACTGCCTGATCGAGCGCTCGGGGTATGTAGCCGGATGCGAATACACGGCTACTTTCGACGTGGCGGCCTCGAAGGTCGCGGGGATGCAGTTGATCAAGTAATCACGGCGCGAACTGATAAACGGGAAAACGTGACGATGGAGCTTCTTGACTTACGCGCGTCGTCGTGAGCTTCGTTGTCGGCTCAAAGACGACTGTTGAGCGCGATTCGTTGGACCTGTCTGCACCCGGCGACTCATACATCATGAGTAAGGAAAAGCCGTCAATGCTCGCAGAACAACGTCAATTCCTTTCTCTCTCATTCATCGAAGGCCTGCGCCGACCATGCGATTGGATGCCAAGGCCGCGCATACAGCGTTCCGCCGCATCGCGCACGGGACGCTATCAAGCCAGCGCCGGATCACGCTCAAGACGCCGTTTCCGCCGCGAGCGCCCGCCCCGATACGCATCGCAAATGCGCTGATCGCCGAGCAGTTCTTTCATGGTGGCGGACACCACCACACGGCCCGTCACAACTAGCGCCGCGCTCGTTTCGTGCGCGCTGTAGTTCGACGTACTTTTTGTGCAGGTTCGCTTCGAGCCGGCTCCACCGGATTCTGCGCCGCGGCCGCCATGATCCACTTTCTGAATGCGATGACTGCGGCATCGTCCGCGCGATCGGTGTTCACGACCAACGTGTAATCGGGTCCGCGCCAGGCCGGCTCTGATATCGGACACACTAGACGCCCTGTTGCGATCTCGCGCTCGATGAGCGGCAGCGACGCCAACGTCACGCCGAGGCCTTCGGCGGCGGCGCCCAGTTGAAGAAAAACATGATCGAAGTCGAGATGGCGGGCGCCGCGCAGGCCCGGTGCGCCGGCCTCCCGCAACCAGTCGGACCAGGCCGTGCGAGTGCTGGTGGAATGAAGGAGCGTGTGATGTCGCAAATCGGCGACCGTCCTGATCGGATGGCTTAGCAGCATCGCCGGGCTACAGGCGGGCAGACGCAAGTCGGGCATCAGCGTCGTTGACACGAGGCCCGCCGCGTCCTCGGGTCCCGAGCGCACGCCGACGTCGAATGCATCACCGACGTAGCGCAACTTGCGTGAGGTTGTAGAGAGCCGCACATCGATGTCCGGGTAGCGGGCCTGAAAATCCGCCAGGCGCGGTATGAGCCAGCACAAAGCGAAGCTCGCCAGCGCATTCACGCGCACGACCCCCGTTATACGACGCGTAATGGATTTGTGACGCAGCCGGGTGACCGAGCTGCCCAGGCGCGCAAATGCACCTTCGACATCATTGAGCAGAGCAGCGCCCTCGTCCGTAGGCACGACGCCACGCGAGCGACGCTCGAAGAGCGGAACGCCGAACCAGTCTTCCAGCAATCGAATCTGTTTGCCGACCGCCCAGTGCGTGACGTGCAGATCGCTCGCCGCAGCCGCGAAACTCCCGAGGCGGGCGACCGCCTCGAAGTGCCGCAACGCATTCAACGGGGGCAACTTGTCCACGTCTTTCCTTGTGCGTTTGTCTGTGTCCATAAGGTGACTTTTTCTCCCGTCTGACTCAATTTTACGTCAGTTGTGGCACGTTCTAGGCGAACCTAGACTATGGGGTGCCCTGTAACAAAACGCTCGAGTTGTCGCCGAGACTCGCGCTTCCGAATTTCGGTTGAACCGTGAGACTTTTCTCTTTCTCCACTCCAACGACGCGTGTCGCCGACGGACCCGATCAATCGACCTCCGTGTCACGCACGCGCGTGTTATGGCTCTCGTGCATGGCGCACGCGCTGCACGACGGGTACACCGACATGATCTACGCCTTGCTGCCTGTCTGGCAGGCGGACTTTGGACTCAATTACGGTGCCCTGGCGATGTTGCGCGCCATCTATGCGGGCACGATGGCAACGCTGCAATTGCCCGCCGGACGCCTGGCTCGCACATTGGGCACCCGCGCGACGCTTGCGTTCGGCACGTTGCTGGCCGCGTTGGGCTATGCCGTCGCAGGCATGTCCGGCACCCTGCTGGGCTTATGCGTCGCGCTCGCCATCTCGGGAAGCGGTTCGAGCACACAGCATCCGCTGGCTTCGGGAGCCGTCTCGCGCGTGTATGGACGCAACGCTCGACGGCCGCTCAGCGTCTACAATTTTTCAGGCGACCTCGGAAAATCCGCGCTTCCGGCGGCTATCTCGCTTCTGATTACCATCATGCCGTGGCGCCATGCGCTTTGGGCCATGTCGACCGTTGGCGTTTTAGTCGCGGCAGTGATTGCACTTTTTCTCCCATCGGTTCCTCGGGACGAGTCTTCCATCGAGGAAGCGTCGAGCCACAACAACAACGGTTCGCGAGCGGGCTTCTCACTGCTGTTCACGATCGGCGTGCTCGACACCGCCGTGCGCATGGGGCTATTGACCTTCCTGCCCTTTCTCCTGAAAACGAAAGGCATCTCGCAACCGATGATGGGCACGGCGCTCGCGCTCGTCTTCATCGGTGGCGCCGCCGGCAAGTTCGTGTGCGGCTGGCTCGGCGCGCGCGTGGGCGTCATCGGAACCGTGCTCGCAACCGAAGGCGGTACGGCGGCGTTGATCCTTGCCGTGACTTGCCTGCCACTGGCGCCCGCTCTGATCGTGTTGCCGCTGCTTGGCGTGATGCTCAACGGCACATCGTCGGTGCTTTACGGAACGGTGCCCGAGCTGACGTCGGTCGAGCGTACCGAGCGAGCGTTCGCGCTCTTTTATACCGGCACCATCGCTTCGGGGGCACTCGCTCCGGTTGCCTACGGTCTTCTGGGCGACCGCATCGGCGTACTCGGCGCCACGCTTGCGACCGCGGCCACGGCGCTGGCCGTCTTCCCACTGGCGCTTGCGCTTCGTCCGCATCTGCGCAAGACGTGATCTCGTTCGGGACGCGCTCGTCGGTCATTTAGCCCAGTCAGCACGCATTTCGATAGAGGTCGCCACACGAGTGAAAGCATCGCGCAAGCGTCAGTGCAGCCTGAATCATCATTTCACCATCACGTGGAGGTTCGCCGGATGAATACTGTTTCGCAAGCCCCGTTGATTCTGATAACCGGGGGAGGCCGTGGCGTGGGCGCGGCGACCGCGCGGCTTGCCGCCGCACACGGTTACGATGTGGCGATAAGCTTCGTCTCCAACGAGTCTGCCGCCCTTGCGGTGGCGGCCGATGTGGAAGCGCTCGGGCGACGGGCTTTACCCATGCGCGCGGACAGCGCGGACCCAGAACAGGTCGCTCAGCTTTTCGCCGCGATCGACCGAACGTTCGGCCGGATCGATGTGCTGGTGAACAACGCCGCGATCATTGCGCGGCAGTCCCGGCTAGAGGATCTCGAATTCGAGCGGATGCAGCGTATCTTCGCGGTCAACTCGATCGGCCCCATTCTCTGTGCGCAGCAGGCGGCAAAGCGCATGTCGTATCGTCACAATGGGCGGGGCGGCTCCGTCATCAACATCTCATCGGCATCGGCCCGGCTCGGTAGCCCGAACGAATACGTCGACTACGCTGCGTCGAAGGGTGCCGTCGAAACCTTCACCACCGGTTTTGCAAAAGAAGTCGCGCGGGATGGGATACGCGTCAACTGCATTCGCCCTGGGCACATCTACACTGACATGCATGCCAGCGGCGGCGAGCCGGGACGGGTGGAGCGCGTCAAGGACTCGATCCCCATGGGAAGAGGCGGTCAACCCGAAGAGGTCGCGCGGGCGATCCTATGGCTGGCAAGCGCCGAGGCTTCCTTCATCACCGGCACGTTCCTCGATGTCACTGGCGGCAAGTGAGCAACAGGGTGCGGCGCCGGGCGCTTCCCTCGGCGAACCGCATGACGCAAATAAAGACGGGCCCGGATAAATCGCTGTGGCTGAACCTGCTAACCTGATTGCCCTGGCCGCGAACCGATCGCCGTCGACGCCCCGTGGTCCTGTCAACCGAACTACCGATGCCGCCACTGTTTCGCCGTCTATTGCTGCTGTTGCACGCGTTGCGTTACGGCGCGCGCCTGCTCTGGCTGGCCGCGCCGTCCGAGCACAAACTGCACTGGCTGATCCAGTTGATCGTCCGCATGCAGGCCTCCGGGCGCCGCGTCGAACGCCTGCACGACGTGCTGCCGGCTCTCGGACCGCTCGCGAGCCGCTTCGCGCGGACGCTGGCCGAACGGCCCGAACTCGCAACGAGCACCTTGCACGACGCCATCGACGCAATCGATCACCTCGAAGCGCCGCTGCCACCGCCTGAATCGGAACAGGCTTTGACGCGCGCATTCGGCCGTCCGCTCGCCACGCTGTTCAGCGCCGTGGATCTGGTGCCGGTGCGCGGCGGCTTCGCCGAACAGACTCACTTCGCGCGGCTCCTCGCGCCGATCAACGGCCATCGCGAAGTGGCGATCAAGCTGGTGCGCGCCGATCAACTGCAACAGATCGTCGACGAACTCGCGCTGTTGCGCTGGGTCGCGCGCTGGCTGGAGAAGATGTCAGGCAGCGCGCGCCGCCTGCAATTGCGCGCGCTGGCGCAGACGTTCACCGACGACATCCTGCGCCGCTTCGATCTGCGCGCCGAAGCCGCCAATCTGAGTCAGACCGGCCATCATTTCGACGGCGACGCGCGCATCGTCGTGCCGAGCGTCATCTGGGATCTGTGCACGAGCCACACGCTGACGATGCAGCGCATCAGCAGCTTGCCGGCCAGCGACCTGACCGCCCTGCGCGCGCATCACGTCAAGCTCGCGCCGCTGGCCGCGCATATCGTCGAGGTGGTGACGGAGCAGGCGTTCGAGCACGGCTTCTTTCACGCGACGCTCGATGCGCGCCGGGTGCGTGTGAGCATCGAACCGGACACGCTCGGGCGTCTCGTGCTCGCGGAGTTTTCGATCATGTCGAGTCTATCGACCGGTGAGCGCGAGTTCTTCGTGCATGGCGCGACCGCCCTGTTCGACCAGGACTATGGCCGGCTGGCCGAACTGCATCGCGACGCCGGGCACGTTCCCCACGACACGCGCGCGGACCTGCTCGAGGCCGAGTTGCGCACGCGCGCCGAAGCGCATTTCGCCGCCGCGCCGGCAGACCGCTCGGCGGGTTCGCTGTTTCAGCATCTGCTGCACGTCGTACAGCCGTTCGACGGCGTCGTGCCCACGCGTCTCGCCACCGCGCAGCGCTCCTTTCAGCAGGCGGAGACGTTGGCGCGCGCGCTGCATCCGGGCGTCGATAGCTGGAACATCGCACGCGGCGTACTCGCGGACATTGCGCGGCGCGACGTCGATCATCGCGGCTGGATCAAGCGCATCTCGCGCGAGTTGCCGCACCTCGCGCATATGCTGCCGCGCGTGCCGCAACTGGCGGTGCGCTATTTGCAGCATGAACACGACCGCGCCCGCACGCCACGGCAGAACGCTCAATTGATGGCGGATATCGGGCGGGAGTACCGTCGCACGCGGCTGCTGTTGTGGGCGTGTGTGTTGTGCGGCGCCGTGCTCGGCGCGGGCACGGCGCTGCTGGCGTGGTGGTGATGAGGTCGATGTAGATGGGATGAATGTGAGGGGCTGGGGCGGTTGGGGCTCTTCGTGTTCTTCGTGTTCTTCGTGTTCTTCGTGTTCTTCGTGCTGTCGGTGCTGTCGGTGCTCTCGGTGCTCCTAGTGCTCGCCGTGCTCCTGGTGTCGCAAGAACCCTAGCCGCCGCAATCGCCGCGAGCGTATCGAACGCAACCGGTCCCGTAGCGGCTGCCGGTGCTGCAAAAGCTCACCCGCCGTCGAGACGAACAACCGATTGCAGCTTCGAACAAGACACGCGTCACGCATCCCGCGAAGATGGCGGTTTTTCACATCAAGCTTTCCGATGCTCGCTTCCCTGATCGCCGCCGTCTTCGTCGTATTGTGGTCGACCGGTTTCGTGGTCGCGCGGGCGATCACGCCCTACGCCGATCCCAATCTCTTTCTGCTGGCGCGCTTCGGCGGCACCGCGCTGATCTTCGCGCTTGCCGCCGTGGTAGCGCGCGCCGCCTGGCCGACCGGCCGCGATTTCGGCAAGCACCTGGTGGCGGGCGCGCTCCTGCAAGGCGTCTACCTCGGCGCCGGCTACTGGGCCGTCGCGCAGGGTTTGAGCGCCGGCGTGATGGCCTTGCTCGGCGCGCTGCAGCCGCTCGCGACCGCCGCCGTCGCGGCGCCGCTGTTCGGCGAGCGGCTTTCGCGGCGTGGCTGGGCCGGCATGGCGCTCGGCCTTGCCGGGGTGGCGCTGGTTCTCGAACCGAAGCTCGCATCGGCCGCGCCGCCCTCGCCTCATGGCGACGCGCCGCCGTGGCTGGTGGTGCTCATCTCGATCGGCGCGGTCGGCGCGATCACGGCGGGCACCTTGTTTCAGAAGACTTCGCTTGCCAGGGCGGACATTCGCAGCGCGAGCGCGGTGCAGAATTTCGGCGCGGCGCTCGTCGCGGTCGTGCTCGCGCTGACACTCGGCGAGCATCGGTGGATCGCGTCGCCCGTGTTGTGGACCTCGCTCGCCTGGGGGATCGTGATGCTCTCGGGCGTCAGCGTCACTTTGCTGGTGTGGATGGTGAGGCGTGGCGACGCGGCACGCGCCACCGCGCTGCTGTTTCTCGCCCCGCCGCTTGCCGCGCTCGAAGGTTATGCCGGCTTCGGCGAAACGCTGCTGCCGGTGCAGATCGCGGGTTTCGCGGTGGCGTTGCTGGGTGTGTTGCTGGCGCGGTCGTGAGGGGGCGGCTGAGTGCTGGCCGCGGCCGGGGCCGGGGCGCTCGTGAGAGATCGGACGGAGCGCTCGTCGCGCCAATGCGAGCATGAGTGCGGGTTGCCGCCAGTCGCGTCGACGCGGGCTAAAGCAAAGCGCTAGCCGCAAAGCGAAGCGATCGTGAAAATTCGAGTGGAGCGCCAACGGCACTCGCCCTATCGAGAGAATGCCCGCAGCCTCTTGCCACGCTGACGCGCTGACGGAAGTTCAGACGCAGCGCTGGCCGAAGTTCGAGCGAAGCGCTGGCCGAAGTCGAGCGAAGCGCCGACCGAAGTTCGAGCGAAGCGCTGGCCGAAGTCGAGCGAAGCGCCGACCGAAGTTCGAGCGAAGCGCTGGCCGCGCCCTCGCCGGGCACGGGCCAACAATCGTTCAGCGCCTGGCCCGGTTCCAGCCGCCCACGAATATCAATCCGCCGAACTCGCCCCGGCCGGCACCTTGGCGAGTGCCTTGCCGCCTGGCGCCGGCGCCCACGCGGGACGGCTCTCGCGCTGCGAATCCACCACGACGATGTACCGCCCTGCCCACGGCGTCATCTGCCGATTGCTTTTCAGCACCCACTGCGATTTACCGGATTCGGCCAACGCCGCATATTCGGCGTCGAGAATGCCGTAGTGGTCGAGAAACGTATTGAGCGACGCGGGAATCCGCACGCAACCCTTCGAGTGGCGAATGCCGAGCACCGGTTCGAGCCAGTCAGGATCGGTGGCGTGCATCTGCAGCCGCATCTCCGAGATGCCGCCCTTGCCCCAGCCGCGCTGGCCCTGCGCCCAGCCGAAGTCGAAGATCCGCATGTCGCGCTGGCCGTAGCCGCGAATATGGTTGTCGTTCTGCGTGCCTTCGGAACGGAAATCCATGTTGGCGGGCGTATGTTCGAACACGCCGAGCGGCGTGATGAAGTGGTCGTACTCGCCGGGCCGTCCAGTCGAAACCGGCGACGCACCGATCATCTGCCAGGTGTCGGACGGCGTCGCGCGGAAATAGATGAACAACGCCTGCACGTTGGCATTGCGATCGACCAGCACGACATACTCGCCCGACAGGCCGCCCAATGTCTGCCCATCGAGCGCCGCTTGCAGACGGTCGGCGTAGGCGCGTTGCTCGACGGCCGGCACTTTGAGCCGGCGCGTCACCTGTTGCGCGAACGCGTCCCGCAAGGCAAACGCGCGACGCGGATCGATCACGCCGCCGGCATCGGGCGCCGTGACCGCCGACGCGTCGAAGAGAGGCGCGGGCCGGCTCGCCGGGAGCGGTTTCGATGCGGGCTTGGATCGTGGCGCGGGCGTCGATGCGGATACCGGAGCGGACGCCGATGCCGAAACGGACGCCGAAGCCGATGCCGATGCCGAAGCCGATGCCGAAGCCGATGCCGATGCCGAAGCCGATGCCGATGCCGATGCCGAAGCCGATGCCGATGCCGATGCGGATGCCGATGCCGCGATCGCGACGCCGCACGATAGCGCGCACGCGGCGCACAAACCGGCGACCGACGCACGCGCCAGGCAACGAAGCAAACGACCCGCGCGCATCGCATGCAACACAGACCACAAAGGCGCCATACACCACACTTCACGCCGACGAGCCACCGATACGAAAGTCATGCGGCCGAGTAGAGGCTGGCCAGGCCGATGCGGGTAGTTCATCGCGCAGTTGAGAAAAGCTGATTATTATTGACCGCCCAGTCGTCCACCGGATCGACGGCTCGCCGGCTCACGCGGCGCCTGCACTTCCGCGACGACACGCGGCATGAGCGGGCGTTGCCATACACGCCGTTCGACTGGCCGACGCAGGCAAGCGGGAAGTGACAGAGGATCGGAAATGCGAGGAAAGAATGTGTGCGCGGACACGCTGATCGAGCCGGCGTCTTGCCATGAACCGCATTCGGGAGATTCGCTTTCAGCCGCTCGATGAGCAACCGAACGCGCAACCGCGTGAACGACTCATTGAGCGGCCGGCGGCTCGTCGGTGAACAGATCCGCGCTTGCTTCGAGCGCCACGCCGCCCAACTGCTTGCCGTGAATCTGCCGCGCGATCACCTCGCCGACATAAGGCACTTGCGCGTCCAGCTCCACCGTGGCGTACGCGCCGGGCTTGCCGGCGTCGACCACCTCGATGTGTTTCGCGTAATGCCCCAACTCGTGCTTGAGGAATTCCCGCACTTCCTGCTCGCTGCACGATTCGGCAATGTTGCGCACGATCAGGTTCATGCAGTTTACCCTCGGCGTGCGCCGCGGCCCGTGCCGCGATCCGCGGTTTGCACGCGCACTGGGCGCAACGCGGCGCGCTGTTTCGCCTGAGCGGCGGCAAGTTCGCGGATCATTGCAGCACCAGCGGCGCCCAAAGCGGCCAATGACAAGTAGAAGGCAATCATGGAAATCTCCCCTGCGAAATTCGTCCTGTTTTCTCAGGATAGCCACAAGCGACCGCAAAAGCGATGCGACGCAGTGTCTGAAACGGACCTGACAATCCCGTCAATGCACTGTACCTGAATAAGCCGCGTCGAAAATAGCAAAACAGCTGTTCATTTAGCGGTCGAGGCGCGGCAAACGCATCGGATGCGACGCTCGACGCCACACCGATCCGCGGCGCGCATCACTGCGGCGTCCGGCGGGACATGCGCGAGAGGCCGCTGACCGTCGAGGTCAGTCCACCGCTTGCACGTTGGCCGCGCTCACCCACCAGGCGTTCTTGCCCTGCGGCAAGCGAACCAGCACCGCGGACGGATCGTCGACGCCGTCGTCGGCGATTTCGCACACCGCGAGGCCGTCGGGCAGACGCTTCACTTCGCCCGCGGCCTGGAACAGCGCGACGCGCTGCGCGTTCAGCGGCAGCAGTTGCGCACGCAGTTGCCGATACACGTCGAAGCTGATTGCCGCGGGCACATCGCCGCGAATTTGCAGCGCGTCGGCGTTGCCGCAACGGGCGGGCTCCGCGGCAAGCGCGGCAGTGCCGGCGAACAGGCAACCGAATGCAAACGCCACGGCGGCAAAGCGTGAATGGGTCATGATGATTCTCCGGGAATAAGTTGTGGCAGCGGAGCGCGAAGCACGCGAGCCATCGGTTGCGTGAGATGCGGGCATGGGAAGCGAACGGCGCCGGAAAACACGCGCGAACGAACACCCACGACGATGCGGATGAAAGCGCCCGGCTTCATGGCGAGCGGTCGCGCGCGGCGTCCCGCCCGGTGTCGCCGCCGGTGGCGACATCGAGCCGGCTCACGTCGCAAGAGGTTTGGCTGAAGCCCGAATAAACCACCGACCATTTACCGACGATCGCGGCTTGCGCTTCCGCGAGGCTCAGTTTGCCTTCGCAGACGCAGCGCTTGAGCATCACCGCCGCGCGCGCCTTGCGGCGCTCACCCTCACGGCCCGCCCACGGCAGGAGATCGAGATTGGCGGGCGCGTCCGGCGAGCCGCCGAGGACAATGGGCACGCGTCTGTCGAGTGCGAAATCGGCGCCGTCGTCCGCATCGATACCTCGCGCGGCGAGCATGCGGTCCTTGTGCGCCAGCATTGCTTCGAACGGTGGCGCGACCGTGTGCGCATAGCCGGGCCGGCAGATCGTCTCGCCTACTGATTCCTGCCTGACCCGCTCGTCGAGCATGCCGGCGTCCTGCGCGCGGGCCGCGCCCACGTGCAAGGCGAGCACCGTGGTCAAGCCAAGCAGGAGCGCGACGCGCGTCTTGCGAACGGAATGGGCGGCTTCACGCCGGCGCGCGAGGGTGCGCGCAATCGCCCCGTTTGTGTTCGTCCTATTGATCGAGTCGCGGAACCGGTTGCCGCGACGTATGTCTGCAATGCCTGGGTTCATTCGTGCACGCGCCGGCAGCGGCGCGCAATAGTTCAATTCGCGGGGCAATTAAAACACATTCAATAGGCAGGCGTGGAAAAGGCCGCGCCTGCGGCGAGGCGCGCGGCACGCCGCCGCATGCCGCCGACGCCGCCGCGCCCCCGGCCAGGCGCTACTTCGCCACACGCGCCTGCAACGCGCGAATCCGTCCGAGCGCCTGCGTGTCGGACACCGTCGCCTCGTACATGTTTGCGAGGTCGGCCTTGAGCGCGGTGCGAGAGCCGCCGTCGAGATAGATCATGTGCCCCGACGGATAAAACCGCGCCGACAGATTCTGCCGGACCTGCTGGCTGAGAAGCGGCATTTGCTGTAAATCGAGCACGGTCTGATAGAACGGCGTGACGTAGTCGTAGAAGCCGTTCGCCGACAACACCTTCAGATCGGGGTTGAGCGCCATCACGGCGGCGAGGTCGCCGGCGGTGTAAAGAACGACGTTGCCCTTCGCGTCGACGCCCTTCTGTTCGCCGGTGGGATCGATGTGACCGAAGTCCCAGTACTGGAAGGCCTGATCGTTCAGGTCGGTGAACGACGAATTCGACGTGTATTTCAACTGCTCGTTCAGATACACGTTCCACATGGTCGTATAGACGCCGCTGACCGCCGTCATGGTCGGATCGTTGCCGCCGGAATTCGGGTCGACCTTGCCGGCAATGCCGGTGTCGATCGCGGTCACGCGGCCGTCGTATGCGCCGAGCGCGAGGCCTTGCGATTTCAGCAGCGTGGTGAGGAAAAGAGAATTGCCGCGGCTGTCGTACGACGTGATGTCGAGGCTCCAGGCCAGCAAGGTGGTTTTGTCGATGCCGGTGTATTCGCTCAGCTTTTCGACGATCGCCGAATCGGTGGTCGGAAATTTGCGCAAGGCCGCCAGATAATCGGTGCGCGCGAATTGCGCAACCTCTTCGGCGAACGCGCCGAGATCGGTCGGCCGTGGCGCGATGCCGAGCTTCTTGTGATAGCACGCGTCCGCGGCGGCCGTGGGCAGCGTGCCGACAGGATTGCCGGATTGCGTGTAATCGAGAATCGACGATTGCAGCGTGATGCCGTTCAGGTCGACGCCGTCTTCGTGCAGCCGGTAAGCCAGCACGCAACTGCGCGCCGTGCCGTAAGACTCGCCGAACAGATACTTCGGCGAATTCCAGCGGTTGTGTTTGGTGAGAAAACGCTTGATGAACTGCTTGATCGAGTCGGCGTCCTGGTCGACACCCCAGAAGTCGCGGTTCTTCTTCGGCGCGATCGCGGCCGAATAACCGGTGCCGACGGGGTTGATGAACACGAGGTCGCTCTTGTCGAGCAGGCTGTCGGGATTGTCCTCCATCGAGTACGGCGCGGGCGGCGTGAAGCCCGGCATCGACGTCCTGATGCGGCGCGGCGCGAACGATCCGAGCAGCACGAACACCGAGGACGAACCCGGCCCGCCGTTATAGAAGAAAGTCACCGGGCGGGTTTCTTCCTTCTGGTTGTCCTGCGTGAACGCAACGTGGAACATTCTGGCGACGGGCTGCGAACTGCTCGGGTCGACGATCACCAGGTGCCCCGCCGTTGCCGTGTACTTGATCGTGTTGCCGCCGATGGTGACCAAATGGTGCGTGACAGCCGCGGTCTCGGCGGTTTCGGTGACGGCGTCGTCCGGCCCGTTGCCATAAGCGATCGGATCGAAGAATGGCTGGTCGCCGCTTTTACGCGACACGCCGGCGGCCGCCGGCGTGCTCAGGCCAAGAGAATCGTGCGACGACTGCGGACTAACGGAAGCCGGCTCGGTATTCGTCATGATCGCTCCAAGGGTTCGTTCACGCTGGTGTCTCGTGTGCTGCTGACTATAGTGCGCCCGCCACCTTCTGACCATTGGGGCTGCCGAGTCCGGTGCAGGCATCCCACCCCTCGGACGCCGCGAAACTGCCGTTGTTGCCTTGCGTGATGTCGTTGCACACGTGCGGCGCCTTGTACAGCTTCGGGTTGATGAAACCGGCCGGCTCGCCCTTCGCCGCATTGATGCGCGCGATCAGCGCCGCCCACAGCGGCGCGACCGCGCTGGTGCCGCCGATCACGGTCTGCTCGCCGCCGATCAACACCGTGTAGCCGGTGATGGGCGATGCGTCGCCGGCCACGTCGGGCACGCCGCGCCCGCCGAGGGCCGTCTTGCCGCCGCTCGACAAAGCGGCGGACAAGCCCTTTTGCCATGCCGGCACGGGAAAGGCCCGGCTCACCCCGCCACCGCCCGCGCCACCCTGCGCGCCGTCGTTCCACACCACCTCGCGCGAAATCGACGTGCCCGATGCGGTCAGACTCGTGCCGCCGCACGCCAGCACGTAGGGACTCGACGCGGGAAAGTCCACCTGATCGCCGCCGCTCACGCCATCGCTCGAACCGCTATCGCCCGACGCCGCGCAAACCGTCACGCCGAGCGCCGCCGCCGTCTCCAGCACGCTATTGAACGCCTGCAGCGACTGGCTGGTCCAGCTCGATTCCGGCGCGCCCCAGCTGATCGAAATCACCGAGGGCTTGTTGGCCGTGTCGTGCACCGCGCGGCTTAATGCGTCGATGAAACCGGCGTCGCTGTTCGGCGTGAAATACACCGCGATCGTCGCGCCGGGCGCGATGGCGCCGACCACTTCGATGTCGAGCGTAACCTCGCCGTCCGGGCCGTTCGGGTCGCCGGTCGGCTCATTGCGGGCCTGGTCGACGCTGACCGGCTTCACCGTGGGCGATGCCACACCCAGGCTCGCGAAGTACGCATCGAGATCGCTGCGGGTGTATCCGCCGCCGAGTTCGAGGATGCCGACGCATTGCCCGCTGCCGTCGCCCTGCGGGAACTGGTAGAGCGCCGCGAGTTGCGGAGGGGTGAAGGAAACCTGATGCGCCTTCGCCGGCCTGAACGGCGGCCGGATGCGAAAGTGCGGCCGCGCCTGGGGCCGGTTGTCGAGCCCGAGCACCGCTTCCACGACGCCGTGCAGATCGTCCGGCACGTTGACCGGGCCGGTGCGGCCGCGGAACTCGCCGGCCGTGCGATGCTGGTAATGCTCGAGCTTGACTCCGAACGCGCCCTGAAACTGCGCGATCGTGCCGCTCAGCAAGACCGAACGCGCCGCCGGGTCCTCGCGCACCACCGTCAAGCCGTGCGCCGCGGCGAAGGCCTTGACCTTGGCGATGTCGTCGGGCGCGGCGCCGTAATCTTTTGCCAGTTCGTCGCGCGACAGCGGTTTCACGTTCGGGTCGCCCGCCTGGATTCTGCTCATCAGCGCATCGAACTGCGCCTGCCGTTGACGGCGCAGCATGACGAAAACCTCGATCCGTTCCGCCGGATCGCATTGACCGACCACTTTCGAACCTTGTTCCACCGTTCGCTCGCTTCCCGGCAGCGGATGCTTTGTGACCATGTGTCGACTCTCCTGTTAGCGCGACGGCGCAGGCCGCAAGCTGAAGCGAGGGCACGGCGCGCATCTGCACAACCTCATCGCCTTACGAGCGCGACAGGTTGCTGTTTTCAAGGACTTCGCCAAATCGTCCGACCCATGCATTCGACCACAGTTCCGGCGCGCGCGGCAGTTGTCCGAATGGCTAACGCCGCACTGTCTCAAGCGCGTCATGCACGGCACGCGCTATGATGCTGCAGCGGCAATCCAGCCGCTACATTGCCTGGCGCGCCGTGCGCGCACGATCAAAGAATCAGAGGAACCCCATGCCAATTTCGATGTATCAAGCATCACTGCCCGTACTGATTCGCGGCCTGACCAATCTGCAAGCCATCCTCGGCAAGGCGCAGGCGCATGCCGCCGCGAAGCAGATCGAGCCGTCGGTGTTCACGAACGCGCGGCTCGCGCCGGACATGCTGCCGCTGGTGCGCCAGATCTATATCGCGAGCGACACCGCGAAGGGATGCGCCGCGCGTCTGGCCGGCGTCGAAGCGCCGAAATTCGAAGACGTCGAACAGACCTTCGACGAACTGCACGCGCGCCTGCAAAAGACGATCGATTATCTGAAGGAGTTCAGCGCGGAGCAGATCGACGGCTCGGAAGAGCGCGTCATCACGCTGAAAATGCGCACCGGCCCGATCGAGTTCACAGGCCTGTCGTATCTGCTCGGTTTCGTGCTGCCCAACTTTTATTTTCACGTCACGACGGCGTACGACATTCTGCGTCACAACGGCGTCGAACTCGGCAAGCTCGACTACCTGGGCGGCATCAGGTAAACGAGCGCTGCAACGCTTCGATTGCGTGAGCGTTGCACGAAAGACGACGCGCGGCGCGTCGCCCAAAGCTTCAAACACGCGGCTGGAAGGCAATGATCGCCATGCCGGCCAGCGTGAAGGCAACGCCCGCCGCGTCCCACGGCGTGGGGCGCAGTTTGTCGACGCACCATAGCCAAGCGATCGCCACCGCCACATACACACCGCCGTAAGCCGCATACACGCGGCCCGCGGCGGTGCCGTGCAGTGTCAGCAGCCAGGCGAACAGCGCGAGGCTGAGCGCGCCGGGCACCAGCAGCCAGATCGAGCCGCCCTGCTTCAGCCAGCGCCACGGCAGGTAGCAACCCACGATCTCGGCAAGAGCGGTCACGACATAAAGCACAAAAGTTTTCATCGACAGAGGGAAGCAAGGGGTTGTGTCGGTTGTGTCGCCGCCTGGTTGTACGCGGCGCGCTATCGGTTCTATTAACACAATCGCGTGGCGCACGGGCAACGCGCGTGCGACAGTCGCCGTTGCTGGTCTCTATCCCTATCCGTCATGAGCATCGCGTCACCCTGCATCGACATCTGCAAATTCGACAGCAAAACCGGCTTTTGCATCGGCTGTTTGCGCACGCGCGACGAATGCAAGAGCTGGAAGAAGATGAAAGACAAGCAGCGCCGGAGAATCGTCGAGGACCGCTCGCATCGCGAGCGCAAACTGGGCAAGTAGGCCGCTTGCGCGGCTGGCTATCCATCGCTAGACGCGTTGCGAAGCGGAGCTAAACGCGGAGGTGCGGGATCGCCACCGGACTGCCAACCAGCGCGGCGGCTCGCCCCATCGCGTCAATCGAGCGAGAGCCGCAATGCAAAGCCGATCAGCGCTGCCGAGAACGTCCAGCGCTGCAAGGTTTGCGCAAGCGGATGAGCCCGCATCCAGCCGGCGATCCGCGCGGCGCCGATCGCGTACATCGCGTCGAAACATACGCCGATGGCGAGCAGCACCACACCCAGTTCGACCATCTGCAACGCCACCGGACCCGCCTCCGGGCGCACGAACTGCGGCAATAGCACCGAGCAGAACAGCAGCGCTTTCGGGTTCAGCAGATTGGTGAGCAAGCCTTTGACGAAAGCGGTCCGCAACGGACGCGAGCCGGCTCCCGCCTTGTTTCCGGCACCGATGCCCTCGGTGCCGTCCGCCGCGCCGCGCGCGTCATGTCCGCCGGGCAACGCGAACACCGGCGAACGGAAAATCTGAATGCCGACCCACGCGAGATACACCGCGCCGCCATAACGCACGATGTCGTAGAGCCAGGGCGCGCCGCGCAACAGCGCCGCCGCCCCGCATGCCGAGAGCGTGACGTGGGTCGCACGCGCCACGCCGAGGCCGGCGGCTGCCGCGAAACCGTGGCGCATGCCGCGTCCGATACTGGTTTGCAGAATCAGCGCCATGTCGGGTCCGGGCACGGCATAGACGACGAACAGCGCAGCGATATAGACGGCCAGCAAGTGTGCGGAAATCAAGGAAGCCTCCGGTTTTCAATGGCTCTATGTTGCTATCGTCAGTGGAGGGTTTGCTGGCGAATTTCCGGTCTTCATGGTTACGATTTGGAGGAATACGCTAACATTCCGCCTTCTCTCCATGTTTTCCGCCAACCCGCCGAGACTCCCGAGCCATGACAACCGACCTCGATAAAACAGACCGCGCGATCCTCGCCGCGCTGCAGAAAGACGGCCGCATGTCGAACGCGCGGCTGGCCGAGATGGTCGGCCTCAGCGAAACGCCCTGCGCGCGTCGTCTCAAACGCCTCGAAAATGACGGCTATATCGACCACTACCGCGCGATGCTGTCGCGCTCCGCTCTCGGTTTCGGCGTGGTGGCGTTCGTCTATGTGCGCTTTGCCGTGCACGACCGCGCGGTGGCGACGCGCTTCGAGCGCGAGGTGCAGGCGATTGCGCGAATCCTGTCGTGCCACAACGTGTCGGGCAGCGCCGACTACATCCTGCAAGTGGTGGCGCGCGACCTCGACGACTACGGCACGTTCATGCGCGACGAGATGCGCAGCCTGCCGGGCGTGACCTCGGTGGAATCGGCACTCTCGCTGCGCGAAGTGAAGGCCAACGGCGGCTTGCCGGTCGCCTGAACGTCGACGTGGCATAGTCACGCATTTGATTCGGCGCGAGCCGAGTGGACGAGTACGGAGATGTCATGGATCAACTGAATCAGGAACAGGCGCGAGCCGAGGAAACGGCCGCGATGGAGCGTGTATTGACCGCCACGCAACGGGTGCAGGCGGCCTTCGCGTCGCTGCAATCGCAGTTTCCGCCGGCAGGCAGCGGCAAGCCTTCGCAGTTCGCGCTGCAAACCTTCGACGCCGCGTTGCAGGAACTCGAAGACGCGCAGGCGGCGTTCGACGAAATGCTCGGCGATCTGCTCGACGGCAATCGTTGAGCGGCCGGCGCGCCGGATTTTGCTGAATCGCCGCTGCGCCGCTACTGCGGAATCACGCGGCCGATGCGTCGTTTGCTAGCGGCAGCGGCCGCATGCGGTCACGGGCGCTCGTCGCGCCGCACTCACAGATTCAACTGAATTCGCGGAACCAGTGAAGCTTTCACCCGGCCCGCGTCTCGATCACCGGCTCGCAGGCAATCGGAAAGTTGACCGAGTTCGCGATATAGCACTTCTCGTGCGCCACGTGATGCAAGCGCTTCGCCAACTCCGCATCGCCGCCCGCGCGAATCACCACGCGCGGGCGCAAAACGATCTCTGAAAAACGTCCCTGCTCCGGGCTGTCGAGCATCGTTCCCTCTGCTTCGTCGCGATACTCGAGCACCACGATGCCGGCGTCCGCGCAAAGATGCAGATACCAGAGCTTGTGGCAGGCGGAAGCCGAGGCGACCAGCAGATCCTCGGGGTTCCAGCGGCCGGCGTCGCCGAGAAACGCGGCATCCGACGAACCGGCAATGTCCGGCTTGTTCCCCGCGGCGATCACATGATCGCGGCCGTAATCGCGATATCCCGAGGTGCCGCTGCCGCGGTTGCCCGTCCACCGCACCGATACCTTGTATTTGTGCTCGCCGTATGCCATGCCGATCTCCTTGTCGTTTGAGCCCGTCCGAATGGGCGGGATTCGTATTTTAGGGCGCACCGTCGTTCACCCGCGCCGCGAACGTGGCGTTTCGAATGCCAGCGCCGCTGGTTTCTCATTGCCGCTGCTGCTGCCGCTGCTGCTCGCGGAGAACCGGAGCCCGTGTCGGCGGCGAGCATGCCTTATCGCGTTGGCGGCACGCGTCCGGTCACGTTCGGCGCTCGCGGATCGGGATTCATGTTCAGGCTCGTGCCGTTTGCCCGCATGTTGTTGAGCAGCGGGCCCGAGCGTGCGCTGGCGGTGCCGCCAATCGCCGCGGCGTTGCCGGGCGTTCTCACGCCAGTCGTTGGAGCTGGACCGGCTGCCGTCCCGCGACTCGTTCCCGCCGCGCCGCCCGCACTGTCGTCCCGGCCAGCCGACTCGCCGTTCAAACCGCCGCTGAGTTGCGTTGACTGCGCATAGGCCGACCCCGCAAGGCCGATCAGGAATACGGATAGCACGAACCTGCCTGCGATGACTTTCATAGCCTGCTCCGTCACATTGTCGAATTGACCGACGCCGCGCCCGCGTTGCGAACCGGTCAAAAAGTATGAGTGCGAGCAGCCCGCTTTGTTCACCACCCAGCCGTCAGCGCCCGCAACATCACGACAGGCAGTCGTACAAATGCTTACAAAGCAGCAACCGTTGTGCGTCCACCGCGCGCCGCCGTGCGGCGTTATTGCTGGGAACCTACCCGCGGAGTCCGCAATGAACACGAACCTCACTTCCAGCAATCCGCAGCGCAGCCGCATTCACCCGTTGGTCGCCGGTGCGGCGGTGTGCGTGATCCTCGCGAGCGCCACCGGCATTGCCGCGATGACCGGCCTGTTGCCGACCTCGCGCGCCGTGACCGGACCCGCCGCGCCGGCCCCGGCAATCGTCGCGACGCAAGCCGCCAGCGCGCCGCTCTCGGCTCCGGTTCAGCAGACCGCGCAGCAAGCCGCGCCCGCCCGACCGCGCGTGCATCACACGCCGAGCGCCACCGCGACGGACGCACCGAGGTACGCGAACAGTCAAGGGGCTCAGGCGGGTTACCAATCGCCGTCGGCGAAACCCGTTGCCGCGGACCCGTATGCGGGCGAAGTCGTCGCCATCAACACGGTGCAAACGCCCGAACCCACGACGGGGCTGGGCGCGCTCGGCGGAGCGGTCGCGGGCGGCCTCGTCGGCAACCAGATCGGCGGCGGACGCGGCAAGATCCTGACGACCATCGCGGGCGCGGCCGCCGGCGGTCTCGCCGGCAACGGCATCGAGCATGCGGTGCGCAAGCAGACCTCGTATCAGGTGCAGGTGCGCATGCAGGACGGCAGCTACCGCAACTTCAACTATGAGACGCAACCGCCCGTGCAAGTCGGCGAACGCGTGCACGTCTCCGGCGATTCGCTGACGGCTTCGTAACCTTCCCTGCCCGTTGTCACGCCGGGCGGGCTTCGTAAAGGAATGGCGCTCCCGTGCGCGTTATGATCAACCGTTACGCCACAACGGCTGATCGCGCACGATGGAGCATGCCTACGTCCACTTTTTGCACCTGCTGTCCGGTCACCCGGAGTGGATGCTCACGGTTGTGTTCCTTGCGGCTTTTCTCGAAGCCGTTGCCGTCATCGGCACCTTCATTCCTGGCAGCACCGCGATGTTTCTCGCCGGCGCGCTGGCCGGCACCGGCTCGCTGAGTCTCGGCTGGGTGTTCGCCTGGGCGATCATCGGCGCGATCGCCGGGGACGGCATGAGCTTCTGGATCGGCAGCCGTTACCAGCAGCGGATCGTTCGGCTCTGGCCGTTCTCGCGGCATCCCGAAGTGCTGGAAGCAGGCTACCGCTTCTTCGACAGGCATGGCGCGAAGAGCGTCGTGCTCGCGCGCTTCATCGGTCCCTTGCGAGCGATCGTGCCGGTGGTGGCCGGCATGTTGCACATGACGCCGGCGCGCTTCTACGCGATGAACGTGCTGTCGGCGCTGCTCTGGGCGCCCGCTCACATTCTGCCGGGCGTGGTGTTCGGCGCCTCGGTGCTGCTGGCGGGCGCCGTGTCGTTTCGCCTCGTCGTGATCATCGCGCTGCTCGCCGGCATTCTGTGGCTGAGCTTTCGCGCCGCGGCGTTCCTGCTCTCGCATGCCAATGCGTGGTCGAGCGCGGCCGGCCGCCATCTCGGCAGTTGGGCGTGCCGGCATCCGGGGCCGCTCGGCCGTCTCGCGCGAAAAATGCTCGATCCCGCGCAGCCGGACGCCAGCAGCGTCGTCGTGACGTCGCTGTTCGTGCTGGCCTGCGGGGCGCTCTTTTTCGGGGTGCTCGAAGACGTCGTGAGCGGCGATCCGCTGACGCGCGTCGATCTATCCGTCTATCACTTTCTGCAATCGGTGCGCACGCCGTGGGGCGATACGGTCCTCGCGGGGCTGGCCACGCTCGGCAGCGTCGCCACGCTCACGGCGCTGGTCGTGACGGTCGCCGTGTGGATGCTGTGGGAGCGGCGTTGGCGCGCGATCGGCTACTGGCTGGCGGCGGTCGTGTTCTCGCAATTGCTGATCTTCGCGATGCAGTTCGCGATGCACCGCGCGCCGCCCGATCAACTCATGTCGGGTAGCTACGTGTTTCCGAGCGATCACGTCGCCGCGGCCGTCGTCGTGTACGGTTTTCTCGCGTTTCTGCTGGCGCGCCGGGTCGGCATGGTCGAGAGCCTGCTGGTGGCGGCGGCGAGCATGGCCGTGGTGATCGTGGTCGCGCTGGCCGGCCTCTACTTCGGCAGATTCTGGGTCTCCGATGCGATTGGCGGCGCGGCGCTCGCCTATGTCTGGGTGGCGATCGTCGCGTTGACGGCGATGCTGCGGCATCCGCAAACACCGCCGCAGCGCAGGTTCATGCCCGCCGTGGTGCTGGTGGTGATACTCGCGAGCGTGGGCGTGCAATTGCGCATGAGGCCGCCCGCGCCGCCGCCGGACCGCGCGCCGCGCCCGCAGCCCGTGCTGATCACGCAATCGCAATGGACGGCGTCCGTGTGGGAACGGCTGCCGTGTTATCGCTCGGACATGGGGGGCGACCGCAAGGAGCCGCTCACGCTGCAATGGGCGTCGAGTATCGATTCGATCAAGGGACATCTGCGCGCGCAGGGATGGGTCGAGGGCACGGACCTGTCCGCGCGCAGCCTGCTCTCGCTCGCCTCGCCGAACGTCGCGGCGGTGTCGCTGCCGGTGTTGCCGAAGCTCAACGACGGCGTGCCTTCGGCGCTCGTCTTCATGCGTCCCGGCGACACGCGCGACGAACGCGATGTGTTGCGTTTCTGGCCGAGCGGGTATGCGGTGGAGAACGGCACGTCCGCGACGCCGCTGTGGGTCGGCGCTTTCGTGCGCGAACGGCTTTCCCGGCCGTCGTGGCCGCTCAACATTCTGCGGGTCGAGAAACGGGCGGCGTCGTTCCAGGCGCGCGATGCCGCCGATGCCGGTCTCGGCGCGGCGCTTGTTGCGACGGTGAGTTGTCATGGCGTGCCGGTGGCGCTGCTTGCTTCGCCGGTGGAGTGAGCGGGTCATAAGATCGAGCGCGGGGACGAGCGGGTGCCCTCGTTGCATCGATTGCGGAAATCGCCATGCGATCAGGTAGTTGGAGAGCATGGCCAGGAGTTGTCCACAAGGATATGAACAATTTCTGTGGGTAACTCTCGACGCCGATAGCCCAGCGGGCAATCCGCGAGACCTTGCAGATCGACTCGTCACGCTCGGCGCATCAGCTTCTTCACCCAATCCAGGGCGGTTCAGCCCGATTTTTCAGATGCCGCGATTTTTCTCTTGCGCTGTCCCTTGGGGCCGGCTTTAGAGTCGGCGTATCGGAAACAAATTAAAGGCGGCCCATGAACACCATTCCTGGCACGCTGGCCATTTTGTTGTGATTTTAAACAATGGAGTTTACGACATGAAACTAACGAACCTTGGCAAAAGCGCTCTCAGATCTAAACCGAGTTCTGAAGAGTAACGGGGTGGGCACGTTCGAATTCGATAAAGCGCGGATAAAATATACCTATCCAGTCTGCAAGACGTAAAGAAAGCCGTCAGTCTGAAAAATTTTCTTTAGAGTGACAGTTTTAATTTACCCAACTTCAAGCGAAAATGATTAAATCATGAAAAGCACTCCGGATGCACTGTGGACTCTTTCACGAGATGAACTCTCAATGGCGCTGGAGCCGCATTACTTGAACATGCGCGAATTGCTGTCTGATTCAGAAAGAAAGCAAATCACGTTTGACCGGGCAGTGGACAGCGCATATGATCGGCTACGACATGCAGCCGCGCGTAATTTTACCTTCACGCAGGCCTCAGCCCTCGTTAGGAATGACCTCTCGCCATGTGCATTCGCCGTCGCAGTGGTGGTTGCCGACAGCTTTATTATCCTTTTCCAGTTCTGCGGAATCAACCAGGCACAGGCTCGCGCCGCCACCAGAGCGCTGTTGCAAGAGTTGGGAGAGGAGACTCTGCGTGGGCTAAGAGCAAATATCCATGACATTGTGAATGCAACGTCGTCTTACCAGCAAGCAGTTGAAATCTGGAAACTGCTTTCGTCCGTATCTAATGTGATCGGAATTAGCTCTATCGTGACTGCGCTGACTCGCACCATGCATTGGTATGACTGGACAATCTCAGCGATTATTATTGCGGCACAGTTGACGGCCTGGTTCGCTAGTGACGGCGCCGCCCTCATAGCTGAATTGGCTCTGGAAAGCGTTTACGTCGGGCAACTGGTAGCGGATGCCATTACCGCAGCGGAACAATGCGGCTAGCCTACCGCTTATTCGCACTGCTGCTAGCCCGCATACCGATCTCAAGTATGAGCGAATGCGCGACGGGAAAAATAAGATGGCTATGTTTCGTGCGCGATTAAAAACGTCAACGCGTCTGCGCTTTTGACCGTGATTGCTGGGCAGAGGCGAGGACAAACTCATTCCGATCGACATCGGGCGACACCAGACTCATCGTGAGAGCCTCGTAACCCGGCGATCCCGGCTGAGGCAACACGCAAATAGGCGAGCTATGGTTGGACGGGCAAAAAATAATCTTCTCATTCGGCCCAACCGCCGCAAGATCAACGATCACCGACGAACACGTGACGAGGAATAAACACGGCCCCCCGCCCTTCGTTAGCGCCAGAAAATGGCGGCGCAACGCCTGTTGAGTGGGCAAATCCAGATCATTCTCCACATCGTCGATGAACAGGGGATCGTATCGTGCTTCTATTGCGCGCTCGATACTCTGTACTCGCCTTCGAAGGGCTTCCGATTCCGTGGCACCGTCGGCAATAAGGTTCGCTACGACCGTATCAACGCGCGATTCAATAGGCAGGCAGATCGCCGACGGCTCCGGACTCGAGTCGTCATAGCGACAATGCATTGCATGCGAGGCATCTATGAAACAGGCGCGTCCAGATATGCTTAAAAACAATCGACGCGCCAGTTGCGTTTTACCGCTCTCCAGCGAGCCTGTGATGTAATTCAACAACTGAATATCCCACAGTTCGAACCGTTCTCCCTTCCAGGGGCGCGGCAAATTGAAGATCGCAGCGTTGGCCGACTGGCTGGTTTTATCCTGAACCCGCCATGAAGTCGGAGCGTCCGAATAAAAATCGAGTGAAGCGAGAGTCTCGTCCATGCGATTGAAAACCCGACTTATTTGTTTCTCGAGCTTTTCTTTATGTCGCGCATAGATCGACGAGAGATCTTTATATAGTGCAGCGTTTGGCGTGTCATCCGGGATTCTATTTGCCGATTCAAGCCGCTCAAAGACCGAGAAATACGATTTAACGCTGTCAAGCGAAAAGCCAACTGACTGAAGGTGCCAGGTTTCGAATGCGCGCAGAAGATCGTCTTCCGTATAGACGCGATATCCGGACGCGTTCCGGCCGGGATGCACGAGCCCATGGTCCTCCCACACGCGCAAAGCTTTACGGGTCACCCCTAGCAGTTTGACGACATCCGATACGCTAAAGCATGCGCCCACGAATTCCTCCAATGCTCGGTTAGAGCGTTGAGTGTCGGGGCGACCCCAGGGGACAAGTCAAGGATCGCTCGCGTTACAGCCTGCGGATTCGCGCGGCTACCAATTCATGACACGCATCACCGAAGGCTTCAGCCACTTCGTTACCTTCATAGCGGCTCCGCTCGCCCCCAACCGGAGCGGCTGCCGGGCGGGGCTTGCACTTGCTGCAAACCGCCACCTTTTCACGACGCACGTCCTAAGCAACGGGCCATCGAAGGCTTAACAGACGCCCGGCCTCGTCAAGTGAAGGCTCCCGCGCACGGTATCCGCATCCATTGCAAGTCACACACAACTGTCGTCGTTCCCACACTCGGAAAAACATCGTTTGACAAACTATCTTTAGATATATATCGTACGACACATCTTAAGACACAAAACGGAGTATCCCAACATGCGTCATCACCGCCGTTTTTCGCGTTGGCCAGGCGCCGACGACTCTTTCCCTGCCGGGCATGGCCGCCCTTCGCTCCACGCGCTCTGGCATGCGTTCGCGCGTCATGACGGCGAGCGCCCCGGCTTCTACGACGGCGAGCGCCAAAACCGCCACGGCCACGACCGCTTCTCGCTGCATGCGCTGTGGCATGCGATCGGCCGTCATCACGACCATCGCGGCGGCGGGCGCGGTGGGCGTTTCGGCGGCGGTCCCGGCGGCTTCGGCGGCGATGGCGACGGTTTTCCGCGCGGCCGCAAATTCAGCTCCGAGGATCTGCAACTGCTGCTGCTGTCGATGATCGACGCGCAGCCGAGCCACGGCTACGAGTTGATCAAGGCGCTCGAAACGCGCTCGAACGGCTTCTATAGCCCGAGCCCCGGCATGGTTTATCCGGCGCTCACGTATCTGGAAGAACTCGGCTACGTGACCGTGCAACTCGAAGGCAACCGCAAGCGTTACGAATTATCGGAAACGGGCCGCGAATATCTGAACGCCAATCGCGACCGCGTCGAGTTGATGCTGGCGAAGCTGAACCATATCGCCCGCAAGATGGATTCCGTGCGCCGCGCGTTTGCCGGCGAGGAACCGGCCGACATCAGCGAAGGCGGCTGGCTGCCCGAACTGAACGAAGCGCGCCGCGCGCTGAAGCATGCGCTTTTACGCCGCGATAACGCGCCGGCTGCCGAGCAACGCCGCATCGCTGCGATCCTGATGCGCGCGGCGAAGGAAATCGAAAACGAAAGTGAAGGCAAGCCCGGCGGCGAGCCTGCTGCGTGATCGCGCGCCGTCCCGACCTTGGCCCTGGCGCGCCGTTGCGCGCCTGGCTGCGCGACGCGCGCGCCCGCGCGTCAACCGAACCAACAGGAGTGGCATCCCTATGCTGATAAACGACAAACAAGCCGACAAACAAGCCGACAGACCCGATCTGGCAGTGCATCGCGTGCGGCATCCGCTGAAGTTCCGGCTGCTGCAAGTCAAGAAGGTGCATGCGCTGACCCCGCACCTGATCCGCGTCACCTTCACGGGCGAGGATCTGCACGACTTCGTGTCCGCGTCGTTCGACGACCACATCAAGGTGTTCTTCCCCGAACCCGGCGCGGACCAACCCGCGCTGCCGGAAGCCGGCCCCGAGGGTCCGGTGTTTCCCGCCGGCCGGCCGCGTCCGACGGCGCGCGACTTCACGCCGCGCCGCTTCGACCGCGAGGCGCGCGAGCTCGACATCGAATTCGCGTTGCACGAGGCCGGTCCCGCCGCGGCATGGGCCGCGCAAGCCAAGATCGGCCAGTATCTCGGCGTGGGCGGGCCGCGCGGCTCGCTCGTGATCCCGACCGCGTTCGACTGGCATCTGCTGATCGGCGACGACACCGCGCTGCCGGCGATCGCCCGCCGTCTCGAGGAACTGCCGGCCGGCGCGCGCGCCGCCGCGGTGATCGAGGTAGCCGACCCGTCGGCGCATATCGAGTTCACGACGCGGGCCGAACTGCACCTCGTCTGGTGCTATCGCAGCGAAGCGGCCTATCGCGGCGAAGCCTTGCTGCAAGCCGTCCGCGACACGTATTTGCCCGAGGACGGCGAAGGCTATGTCTGGGCCGCCGGCGAATCCGCGACGATGCGCGCGGTGCGCTACCACCTCTGCACCGAACGTGGCGTCGACAAGTCGCGCATTCGCGCGGCGAGCTACTGGAAACAGGGCGCCGCAGCGGTGCATGAAACGCTCGACGATTGAGCGTTCCCGATCCGCGGTCCTGGCGCTTGCGATCGCAAGCGCGCGTCGCGCTGGACCGCGTGACTCATGCAAGCAGCGGCGAACTTCGAACAACAATAAGGAATCGACCAATGTACTCAATCAGTACGAAGCACGAGCGCCGTTTGCTATGGCTGCTCGCGCTGACGCAATTCACCGTCATCATGGACTTCATGGTCATGATGCCGCTCGGCCCGCAGATCATGCACGCGTTCAGCATCACGCCGGCGGCGTTCGCCACCGCCGTGTCGGCGTATTCGTGGTGCTCCGGGCTTTCCGGCCTGTTCGCGGCAACCTATATCGACCGCTTCAACCGGCGCCGTCTGCTGCTGACCGTGTATGCGCTGTTCGCGCTATCGAATCTCGCGTGCGCGCTGGCTGACAGCTTCGCGCTGCTGCTGGCCGCGCGCGCTTTCGCGGGCATCACGGGCGGCGTGTTGGGCTCGGTGATCATGGCGATCGTCAGCGACGTGATTCCGGTTGAGCGGCGCGGCGCCGCGACGGGCACCATCATGACCGCTTTCTCCCTCGCGGCGATCGCGGGCGTGCCGGCCGGCGTGATGCTGGGCGCACATTTCAGTTGGGCCGCGCCGTTCTTCCTGCTGGTGGCGCTGTCGCTCATCGTGTGGTTCGCGGGCCGGCAACTGGTGCCGTCGCTCGCCGAACATTTGAACCGCCGTCAGCCGGCGCTCGGCGAAGTGCTGCCTGATTTGTGGCGGCTCCTCAGCAACCCGCGGCATCTGAATGCCTTCGCGCTGACCTTCATGATGATGGTCGCGAACATGCTGGTGATTCCGTTCATTTCGCCGGTGCTGGTCGCCAACCACGGCGTCGCGCCCGCGCAGCTTTCGTGGCTGTACATGGCCGGCGGCGCGGCGACGTTCTTCACGTCGCGCCGGGTCGGCAGGCTTGCCGATCAGTTCGGCACGCGGCGGGTGTTTCGCATTGCAGTCGTGCTTTCGTTTCTGCCCGTGCTGCTCATGACGCATCTGCCCGACCTGCCGTTTTATGGGCTGCTGCTGTTGTTTCCGTTTTTCATGGTGCTCGTGTCATCGCGGATGGTGCCGATGCAGGCGCTGCTCACCACCGTGCCCGAACCCGCCCATCGAGGCGCGTTTCTCAGCGCGAACAGCGCGCTCCAGGCATTGGGCACGGGATGCGGGGCGTGGCTCGGCGGGCTCATGCTCGGCAGTTCGCCTGGCGGGCAGGTCATCGGATACGGGACCGCCGGATGGGCCGCGGTCGGCGTCGCGTCGTTGGGCGTGTTCTGGATTTCGCGCGTGCGAGGCGTGCAAGGCGATGCGCCGGCCTCGCCCGTGCTGACGTCCGATGCCGTCAGCGAGGCTTGAGCGGCGCCTCGCATTCCTACAAATAAAAAACTAACATTACGTTTATCTTTCAACCATAAAGGCAAGGCATGGCGCGAACAGCCTTGTCCGCCTCATGCCCTCGCCCGCTGGCCTTACCTGCGGGCTTTTTTTATCGTGGACGCCGATCCGGCTGTGGTCCTTCATTTGTCTTTCATCTGGCAAATGACGTGGTGAAAACCCCAGCCATTCTTTCGCTTGACTTACTTGATATATCACATACTGTATGGGGTAGATCATCGCGCGATTGATCGGCGGGAGAAGAAGCCACTTTGGCGCCCGCAAACATGAGGCAGCCATGCCAAGGAGACAGTAATGGACACGGATCACCAGGGAGGGGCGTCGTCGTGGAGAGCGTCACCGTGGGTGCAACTCGTATTCGGCGTGATTTGCATGGCAATGATTGCCAACATGCAGTACGGCTGGACGTTGTTCGTCAACCCGATCAATGAGAAGTATCAGTGGGGCCGGGCCGCCATTCAGGTGGCATTCACGATCTTCGTGGTGACTGAAACGTGGCTCGTGCCGGTGGAAGGCTACCTCGTCGACAAGTACGGGCCACGTCCCGTGGTGGTCGCGGGCGGCCTGCTCTGCGGCGTGGCGTGGGCGCTGAACTCGGTGGCGTCGTCGCTGCCGGTGCTGTATATCGCGGCGGCCATAGGCGGCGTCGGCGCGGGCGCGGTGTACGGCACCTGCGTGGGCAATGCGCTGAAGTGGTTCCCCACGCGTCGCGGACTCGCTGCCGGCATCACCGCGGCGGGGTTCGGCGCGGGGTCGGCGGCCACCGTCGTGCCGATTGCCAGCATGATCAAGAGCAGCGGTTACGAAGCCACGTTCCTGTGGTTCGGCCTCGGTCAGGGGATCATCGTTTTCCTGCTCGGTCTCGCGCTGCTCGCGCCGCCGACCAAGCTGCTCGCGACGGCGAAAAGCACCGTGCAGCGCGTGGTCTACAACGCGACGCCACGCGAAGTGGTCAGCTCGCCGGTGTTCTGGGTCATGTACCTGATGTTCATCATGATGGCCGCGGGCGGCTTGATGGCGACCGCGCAGCTCGGACCGATCGCGAAAGACTTCGGTCTGCACGATTCGCCGGTTTCGCTGCTTGGCCTGACCTTGCCCGCACTGACCTTCGCGCTGACCATCGACCGCGTGCTGAACGGTCTGACGCGGCCGTTCTTCGGCTGGATCTCGGATCGTATCGGCCGGGAAAATACGATGTTCATGGCGTTCGCGATCGAAGCGGTCGGCATTCTGGCGCTGTCGAAGTACGGCCACAGTCCGGTCGCGTTTGTCGTGCTGACCGGCATCGTGTTCTTTGCATGGGGCGAAATCTACAGCCTGTTCCCCGCGACCTGCGGCGACACGTACGGACCGAAATACGCCGCCACCAACGCCGGCCTGTTGTACACGGCGAAGGGAACGGCTGCGCTGCTGGTGCCGTTCACGAGCGTCGTCACGGCGATGACGGGCAGTTGGCACGCGGTCTTCATGCTCGCCTCCGGCATGGCCGCGGTGGCCGCCCTGCTCGCGCTGTTCGTGCTGAAGCCGATGCGCCGCGCGTACGCCGAACGGCACGCCGCGCCGGTGCTCGATATGCCGTATAGCCCCGCGTCGCCCTTCGTCAGCGAGTCCGCGCGAATTTCGGCGGACGGCGGTTGATCGGCGCTCAGTGCGCTGACTCGGCCGTTGCGTCGGGTCGAGCGGATTGGCGCCGGTCGAGCGGTCGAGCGGTTCGCCGCCGATGGTAAGCGCAAGAAGCGGGGCCGCCATCGCCCCGCTCCTCGTGATGAAGTGAAACAGCACGACGCGCAGCCGTTGAACGCGTAGGTGTGGCGAGCGCCATGAACGAACCACGGGGCGCTCGCCGACGCGTTGCATGTCGGGGCAAAAACCCATGCTCTCTCGCCCCTGCCGCGCGCGCGCCTCTCTAGCTCTGCTCTCCGGTTCCCGCCTGCGTCACCTGCCAGCGCGGCGCGCGTTTCTCCAGGAACGCGTTCACCCCTTCGCGCTGATCCACACCGTCGAACAGATCGACAAAGCGCTCGCGCTCCACCGCCAACGCCGCCGCACGCGGCACGCCGTTGCGGGCCTGATGAATCAGCGTCTTGCTGAAGCCGACCGCTTGCGGACTCAGCGTCGCAACACGCGCCGCCATCGTCAATGCGGCCTCGCGCGCGGCGCCCTTTTCCACCACTTCCTCGACCAGACCGATGCGCAACGCGGTGGCCGCGTCGACGCGCTCGCCGGTGAGAATCATCCGCTTGGCCCAGCCTTCGCCGACCAGCCACGGCAGCGTCTGCGTTCCGCAGCCGCACGGCAGCAGACCGACTGCGGTTTCGGGCAAGGCCAGCAACGCATGCTGCTCGGCGATGCGGATATCGCAGGCCAGCGCGCATTCGAGGCCGCCGCCCATCGCGTAACCGTTGATCGCCGCGATCATCACGGGGCGCGCATTCTGCAACGCCTCGAACGCCGCGCCGAAACGCATGGCCGCGGTGCGCGCGACTTCGCGGTTGCCGTCGGCGAAGGTCTTCAGGTCGGCGCCCGCGCTGAAGAACTTCGGCCCATCTCCGGTGACGACGATGGCCCGCACCCGCGCCTCGCCGTTCAGACGCTCGACCGTTCGTTGCAACAGCAGCAAGCCCTCGGGCGTGAAAGCGTTCGCGGGCGGCCGCTTCAACGTGAGCAGCGCGACGGCGCCCTCGTGCGCGTAGTCGAGTTCGATCATCGCGCGTCTCCGTTCTTGCCGTCGCCAGCGTCGCTGCGATAAAGCTTGATGACCGCGGAAAAGTCGAGACGTCCCGCGCCTTTCGTGCTCATCGTCTGATAAAGCTGTTGAGCCAATGCGCCGAGATACAGCGGTTGACGCGCGGCTTTCGCGGCGTCGGTGGCGAGGCCCAGGTCCTTGAGCATCAGGTCGGTGCCGAAGCCGCCGGTATAGCCGCGCGTGGACGGCGCGGTCTCGATCACGCCGGGCATTGGGTTATACGTGTCCGAACTCCAGCAACGCCCCGTCGACGTATTGATGATGCCGCCCAGCACTTTAGTGTCGATGCCGAGCGCCTCGCCCAGCGACATCGCTTCGGCCACGCCCGCCATCGTGATGCCGAGCACGAGGTTGTTGCAGATCTTCGCGACCTGGCCCGTGCCGGTGTCGCCGCAATGGACGATGTTCTTGCCCATCGCCGAAAGCACCGGCTTGACCGCTTCATAGGCGCTTGCGCTGCCGCCGACCATGAAGGTCAGCGTGCCCGCCGCCGCGCCGCCCGTGCCGCCCGAGACGGGCGCGTCGACGAAGGCGTTGCCGCGCTGCTTCGCGAGTTCGGCGAATGCCCTGACGCTGTGCGGGTCGATCGTGCTCGAATCGATGATCGTCACGCCCCTGGCGATGCCGGCGAACACGCCGTCGTCCGCGGTCAGCACGCTGCGCACGTGCGCGGCGGCCGGCAGCATCGTGATCACGCATTCCACGTCCGTGACCGCGTCTTTCGGCGAGCCGGCCGCCTTGGCGCCCGCGTCGACGAGTGCCTGCACGGCTTGCGCATTCAGGTCGAACACGTTGACCGCGTGACCCGCCTTGAGCAGATTGAGCGCCATCGGCGCGCCCATGTTGCCGAGTCCGATAAAGCCTATTTTCATGATGCCGTCTCCTGTCCCATGCAAAGCAATGAACCCGAGCGATCAGCGCAGGCTGATGGTCGTGTTCACGCCGTCGTTGACCGTGTCGTCATCGAACCAACGCGCTGTGACGGTCTTGGTCTGCGTATAGAACTGCACGACCTGTTTGCCGTAGGGACCGAGGTCGCCGAGCTTCGAACCGCGCGAGCCGGTAAAGCTGAAGAACGGCACCGGCACGGGAATCGGAATGTTGATGCCGACCTGGCCGACATCGATCTCGCTCTGAAACTTGCGCGCCGCCGCGCCGCTTTGCGTAAAGAGGCCGACGCCGTTGCCGAACGGATTGCGGTTGACGAGTTCGATTGCGTCGTCGAGCGTGGCGGCGTTCAGCACGAGCAGCACCGGCCCGAAAATTTCCGTGCGATAGATTTCCATTGCGGTCGTGACGCCGGTAAAAACCGTCGGGCCGATGAAATTGCCTTCCTCGTAGCCGGGCACCTTCACGCCGCGGCCGTCGAGCGCGAGCGTCGCGCCTTCGTTCACGCCCGCTTCGATCAGGCCGAGAATGCGCTGCTTCGCCGCGCGCGAGACCACCGGGCCGATGTCCGTATTCGGCTCGCTGCCCGCGTTGATCCTGAGCGCTTTCGCCCTGGCGACCAGATCGGGCAACCACTGCTGCGCCGCGCCGACCAGCACCACCACCGAGGTCGCCATGCAGCGCTGCCCCGCCGCGCCGAAGCCCGCGCCGGCCAGCGCATTCAAGGTTTGCTCGCGGTTCGCATCGGGCAGGACGACGGCGTGGTTCTTCGCGCCCATCATCGATTGCACGCGTTTGCCGTGTTCGCTGCCAAGGCGATAGACGTGCGTGCCGACCGCCGTCGAACCGACGAAGGAAATCGCCTTCACCGCTTCGTGCGTGCAGAGCGCGTCGACCACCTCCTTGCCGCCGTGCACGACGTTCAGCACGCCCTTCGGCACGCCCGCTGCGAGCGCGAGTTCAACCAGTTGCATCGTCGACAACGGGTCCTGCTCGGACGGCTTCAGCACGAAGGTATTGCCGCAGACGATCGCCATCGGGAACATCCACAGCGGGATCATCGCGGGGAAGTTGAACGGCGTGATGCCGGCGCAGACGCCGAGCGGCTGACGCAGCGTGTACGTATCCACGCCGCCCGCCACGTTCTCCGCGAATTCGCCCTGCTGCAAGCTGCCGATCGAGCACGCATGCTCGACCACTTCGAGACCGCGGAAGATATCGCCCTCGGCATCGGGAATCGTCTTGCCCTGCTCGGCGCTCAAGGTCCTGGCGATGCGCGGCATATGCTCGCGAATCAGCGCCTGGTACTTCAGCATGATGCGCATGCGCGCGCCGATCGGCGTGTCCTTCCAGGTCTTGAACGCGGCATGCGCGGAGCGGATCGCTTCGTTCACTTCGTCGGCGGTGGCGAACGGCACGCGCGCCAGCACTTCTTGCGTGGCGGGATTGACGATGTCGCGCCATTCGGTGGTTTTCGATTCGACGAACTCGCCGTTGATCAACAGCTTGACGGTCGCGATGGCGGTTGCGGCGGCATTGGCGGCAACCTCGCGCCCGGCGTTGTTCGAAGCTATTGCGCTCATGCTGGAACTCCTGTGCGATGGCCGCGCGGCGGCCGGACAGTGACTCGATGGAAATGAAAAATCAACGCAGATCCGGGAAGTCTTCTTCCCAGTACTCGCCTGGCAGACGCGCGGGCTCGGCCTCGCGTTCCATTTCGCGGCGCCGCAATTCGACGCGGCGAATCTTGCCGGAGATGGTTTTCGGCAGTTCGCTGAATTGCAGACGGCGAATCCGCTTGTATGGCGCGAGCTTTTCGCGCGAGAACGCGAACACGGCGCGCGCCAGTTCGGGCCCGGCTTCGTAGCCCTGGCGCACGGTGACGAACGCTTTGGGCACCGCCAGGCGCAGCGCGTCGGCGCTTGGCACCACCGCGGCTTCACCGATCGCCTCGTGCTCGATCAGCACGCTTTCTAGTTCGAACGGGCTCAGCCGGTAGTCGGACGATTTGAAGACGTCGTCGGCGCGGCCGACGTACACGTAATAGCCGTCGTCGCGGCGCAGCGCCACATCGGAGGTGCGATAGAAGCCGTTGCGCATCGCTTGCGCGGTGGCGCTCGCGTTATTCGCGTAGCCCGTCATCAAACCCAGCGGACGCTCGGCCAGCGTCAGCGCGATTTCGCCTTCGGTGACGGGTTGATCGTCGGCGTCGAGGAGTTCGATCCTGTAGCCTGGCAGCGGACGTCCCATCGACCCCGGCACGACTGGTTGGCCCGGCGAATTGCCGATCTGGCAGGTGGTCTCGGTCTGGCCGAAGCCGTCACGAATCGTGATGCCCCACGCGTGCCTGACCCGTTCGATGACCTCGGGATTCAACGGCTCGCCCGCGCCGACGATCTCGCGCAGCTTGACCGGATAGTCGGCGAGCGGCTCCTGAACGAGCATGCGCCATACGGTTGGCGGCGCGCACAGCGTGGTGACGTTGAAACGCACCAGCGCGTCGAGCGTATCTTTCGGCACGAAGCGCGCGAAGTTGAACACGAACACGCAAGCCTGCGCATTCCACGGCGCGAAGAAGCAGCTCCACGCGTGCTTGGCCCAGCCCGGCGAACTGATATTCCAATGGACGTCGTTCGGTTGCAGACCGATCCAGTACATCGTCGACAGATGCCCGACGGGATAGCTCTCGTGCGTATGCTCGACCAGCTTGGGCTTCGACGTGGTGCCCGAGGTGAAGTACAGCAGCATCGGATCGCTCGCCCGCGTGACGCCGTCGGGCGTGAATTGCGGCGATGCGTCATAGGCCGCGGCCAGATCGATCCAGCCGTCGCGCGGCGTGCCGACTGAAATGCGCGTGAGCGGCACGTCGAGCGCGTCGAATTTCGCCGACTCGGCGCTATCGACCACCGCGAAATTCGCGCCGCCGATCTGCACGCGGTCGCGCACGTCGTCGGCGGAAAGCTGGGTGGTGGCGGGCAGCACGATTGCGCCGAGCTTCATCGCCGCGAGCATCACGTCCCATAGCTCGACGCGGTTCGGCAGCATCAGCAGCAGACGATCGCCGCGCGCGACACCCACGCCGCGCAGAAAGTTCGCCATGCGCGCGGAACGCTCGGACATCTGCGCGTAGGACAATCGCAGACCGTCGCCGGTGGGATCGTCGACGATCCACAGCGCGGGGTTGTGGTTGTCGCGGGCGATTACGTCGAAGTAATCGAGCGCCCAGTTGAACTCGCCTAATGCGGGCCACGCGAATTCGCGGTATGCGCGGTCGTAGTCGGTTCGATGGCGCAATAGCAGATCGCGCGCGTCGAAAAAGGGTTGCGCCGTGGTCATCCTTGTCTCCTGTCGATCGGAGTTAGCGCTTCAGCGCTTATGTCGATCCGGAGTTAGTGCTTCAGCACTTACTCCGGTCCCACGCAGCGCGCTCCGATCCCATGAATATGGCGTTAGGTGGCGCGGTATGCGTCCGCTTCTACCTTGCCCACACTCTCCATCCGCAGCCTATTCTGCTCTCAAACTCCGCCACGATCGCGCTAAACATGCCGCGCTATCACCATGCGCTGTACTTCGCTGGTCCCTTCGTAAATCTGCGTGATGCGGGCGTCGCGGTAGTGGCGCTCCACCGCGTAGTCCTCGAGATAGCCATAGCCGCCGTGAATCTGTATCGCGTTCGAGCAGACCTCCTCGGCCAGTTCCGACGCGAACAGCTTGGCCTGCGACGCCTCCGACAAACACGGCTTGCCCGCCGAGCGCAGCCGCGCCGCGTGATGCACGAGCAGCCGCGCGGCGTTCAGGCGCGTGGCCATGTCGGCGAGCATGTTGGCGATGGTCTGATGATCCTTCAGCGCCTTGCCGAACTGCACGCGCTCGCTCGCATAGCGGCGCGCGGCGTCGAACGCGGCCCGCGCGATGCCGACCGCCTGCGCGGCGATGCCGATGCGCCCGCCCTCCAGATTCGATAGCGCGATGCGCAAGCCTTCGCCCGGTTCGCCGAGCAGATTGGCTTCGGGCACGGCGCAATCGTCGAGGGAAATTGGGCAGGTGTCGGAAGCGCGAATGCCGAGCTTGTGCTCCGGCTTGCCGACGTTGAAGCCCGGCGTATCGGTCGGCACGATGAAGGCGGACAGGCCGCGTTTGCCGCGATCGGGATCGGTGACGGCGAACACGATCGCGAGGTCCGCGCGCGCGCCGTTGGTCACGAACTGCTTGCTGCCGTTGAGCAGCCATTTGCCGTCCCGCAGCACGGCGCGCGTGCGCAGATTGTTCGCCTCGGACCCGGCTTGCGGCTCCGTCAGGCAGAACGCGCCGATGCACCGGCCGGTGGCGAGGTCTTGCAGATAGCGGTCTTTTTGCGCGTCGCTGCCGAAGTTGAGGATCGGCCCGCAGCCCACCGAGTTGTGCACGCTCATCAGCGTCGCGCAGGCGGCGCAACCGGCGGCGATCTCTTCGAGCGCGAGCGCATAAGCCACGTAGTCGGTGTACGAGCCGCCCCACTCGGCCGGCACGATCATGCCGAGAAAGCCGAGTTCGCCCATCTGCGTGACGACATCGGCGGGCAATCGCGCGTCGCGGTCCCACTGCGCCGCGTGCGGCGCGAGGCGCTCGGTCGCGAAGTCGCGAGCGGCGTCGCGGATCATCCGTTGCTCGTCGGTGTAGAAGCTGTCCATGAGGCGCGTGTCCTGTCCTGTGCGGCTGATCGCATTGCGTGCGGTCGTCTCAGGGCCAGTGTAGGGAAGCCGACAGGCGGGTTCGATGCTCAGCCCGCTCAATCTGGCTGAGCGCATTTGCCATGCTGGTACGATGCCACGAAGATTCGCGCCGTCTTTCAAGGGCTTCGCGAATCGCCACCAGCCAAACGTTGAGCGCATTTGCCAGATACGCATGAAACATCCAAAAAACGATAAAGGCACGATTTCGGTCAGCCTGGTAGAGGAAACCCTGGCACTGGCGCGCGCACGCGGTCTGGATACGCTGCCGCTCGCCGAAGCGGCCGGCATCGCGGCGCCGATGCTCGCATCGCCGAAAAGCCGCGTATCGTCGGCGCAATACGGCGCGCTGTGGGCCGGCATCGCGCGTGGGCTCGACGACGAATTCCTCGGCCAGGATTCACATCGCATGAAAAGCGGCAGCTTCATCGCGATGACGCAAACCGCGCTGACCGCGCGCAACGGCGCGCAAGCGCTCGCGCGCGCGGTCGGCTTCATGCGGCTGGTGCTGGACGACCTCGGCGTGCTGATCGAAACGGACGCCCAACGGGTGCGGCTGCGCTTCACGGAGCGCGAAGGCACGAAGCCGCCGACCATGTTCGCCTATGCAACGTGGTTCATCCTCGTCTACGGCCTGCTGTGCTGGCTGGTCGGGCGGCGCATTCCCTTGATCGAGGCGCGCTTTCGCTGCGCCGAGCCGCCGGCCGCGCACGAATACCGGCTCATGTTCTGTGATCACATGACGTTCGGCCAAGGCGAGTCGTATGTGGACCTCTCCCCCGCGTTTCTCGATCTGCCCGTGATCCAGACGGGCAAGTCGGTCAAACCGTTCCTGCGCGACGCGCCCGGCAGTTTTGTCGTCAAGTACCGCAATCCCGGCTCGCTCGCCGCGCGCGTGCGCAAGCTGCTGCGCGCGCTGCCGATGGCCGGCTGGCCCGCCGCCGACCAGATGGCCGCGCGCCTGCACGTCGCCGAGGCAACCATGCGGCGGCGTCTGAAACAGGAAGGCTATACGTATCAATCGATCAAGGACGACTTGCGGCGCGACATCGCAATCGGCGAGTTGCAGGATACCGACCGCACGATCGCGGACATCGCCGCCGCAGTGGGCTTCGCGGAACCGAGCGCGTTCCATCGCGCGTTTCGCAAATGGACGGGCATGCGGCCGACCGATTATCGGTTGGCGCGCGCGGACTTCACGCGGCGCGCGGAATCGGACTAAGCTGTTAAAAGCAGGCCAGCCTTCTTCTGGAGGTATCGGCCCGCGCCGGTCGATCGGCCTCGAACATCCTCGATCAGCCTCGTCAGACCCGGTGCGGCAGCCGTCAGCGATGAGCACGTATCCGCGTCTCCCGTTCCGGCAATCCGGTCCGCGTCCTTCGCTTATCCGTGGCGGAGCCGTGGGCCGCTTGATGCGCGGCATGACCGCGCTAGCCGCGCTTTTGGCCTTTGGCTTCGCGTCGTTCGAAAGCGCCGCGCCGCCGCTGCGGGCCGCGGCCGCGCCCCATGGCGTCGTGGTGATTCCGGTGAGCGGCGCGATCGGTCCGGCCAGCGCCGACTTCATCGTGCGCAGCCTGCAACGCGCCGCCGACGAGCACGCGCAACTCGCCGTGCTGCAACTCGATACGCCCGGCGGCCTGGATACGTCGATGCGGCAGATCATCAAGGCGATTCTCGGCTCGCCGGTGCCGGTCGCCACCTTCATCGCGCCGAGCGGCGCGCGCGCCGCGAGCGCCGGCACCTACATCGTTTATGCCAGCCACATCGCGGCGATGGCGCCGGGCACCAATCTCGGCGCGGCGACGCCGATCCAGGTAGGCATCGGCGGCACGGAGCCGCCGGGGGGCCGCGGCGCACCGGGCCTGCCCGGCATCGGGGGCGGCGACGGTGCGTCGAAACCCTCGGCGGCGGCCCCTGCCAGCGGCGCCAGCGGCACAAGCGCGGCCAGCGCGGCCAGCGCCGCACTGCCGCTCGACACGCAGTCCACCGAACTGCGCAAGCAGGTCCACGACGCCGCCGCGTACATTCGCGGCCTCGCGCAAATGCGCGGGCGCAACGCCGACTGGGCCGAGCGCGCGGTGCGCGAAGCCGTGAGCCTGTCGGCCGCCGATGCGCTCGCGCAGCACGTGGTCGATCTCAACGCGCGCGACGTACCGGACCTCCTGCGCCAACTGAACGGCCGCACGCTCGTCACGAGCGCCGGCAACGTCACGCTCAGCACCGCCAACGCCGCCGTCGCGACGCTCGAAGCCGACTGGCGCAGCCACTTTCTCGCGGTCATCACCGATCCGAACGTCGCGCTGGTGCTGCTGATGCTCGGCATGTACGGGCTCTTCTTCGAATTCGCCAATCCGGGCTTCGTGCTGCCGGGTGTGGTCGGCGCGATCAGTCTGCTGCTCGGCCTCTTCGCGATGCAGATGCTGCCGGTCAACTACGTCGGCCTGGGCCTGATCTTTCTCGGCATTGCGTTCCTGATCGGCGAGGCATTTCTGCCGACCTTCGGCTCGCTCGGCTTCGGCGGCATCGTCGCGTTCGTGATCGGCGCGCTGATGCTGATCGACACCGACGTGCCCGGCTACGGCATCCCGCTGCCGATGATCGCGGCGGTCGCCGTGTTCAGCCTGCTGTTCGTGCTGGGCGTGTCGCGGCTCGCGTTGCACGCGCGGCGGCGGCCCGTGGTGAGCGGTTCGGAGGCCCTGATCGGCAATATCGGCGTGGTGCTCGACGAGGGTCTGCTGGCGGAGCCCGGCGCGACGCCCGGGACAGGCGGCACGCCGGCCGGTTGGGCGCGCGTGCATGGCGAGCGCTGGCGGGTGTCCAGCACGGCCCCGCTTGCGGCAGGGCAAATGGTGCGCGTCACCGCGCGGCGCGGACTGACGCTGACGGTCGAGCCCGTTGAAACGCTACAACAAGGAGAACGCTCATGATCGGTTTCACATTCGGCTTCAGCAGCATTCTGATTCTGCTGGTGGCCGCGCTGATTGCTTCGTCGATACGGATTTTTCGGGAGTATGAACGCGGCGTCGTGTTCATGCTCGGGCGCTTCTGGAAGGTCAAGGGGCCGGGGCTGGTGCTGATCATTCCGGTGGTGCAGCAGGTGGTGCGCATCGATCTGCGCACCGTCGTGTTCGACGTGCCGCCGCAGGACGTCATCACGCGCGACAACGTCTCGGTGAAGGTCAACGCGGTGGTGTATTTCCGCGTGGTCGATCCCGAGAAAGCGGTGATTCAGGTGGCGCGTTTCTTCGAGGCGACCAGCCAGTTGTCGCAGACCACGCTGCGCGCGGTGCTCGGCAAGCACGAACTCGACGAACTGCTCGCGGAGCGCGAGCAACTGAACACCGACATCCAGAAAGTGCTCGACGCCCAGACCGACGCGTGGGGCATCAAGGTGTCGATCGTCGAAATCAAGCACGTGGACATCAACGAAACAATGATCCGCGCGATTGCCCGCCAGGCGGAAGCCGAGCGCGAGCGGCGCGCCAAGGTGATTCACGCGCAAGGCGAGTTGCAGGCCTCGCAGCATCTGCTGGAGGCGGCGCAGACGCTGTCGCGGCAACCGCAGGCGATGCAGTTGCGCTATCTGCAAACGCTCACGACGATCGCCGCGGATAAGAATTCGACGATTGTGTTTCCGCTGCCGATCGATTTGTTGAGCGCGGTGATGGAGCGGTTTGGGAAGCCGCCGGCCCCGTGAAGCCGCGGCTCTCCGCTCGCGTCAGCGTCATTGAGCAGAAGTCCCGAAGCGTCCCACGTCGAGCTGATGCAGCACCGTCGTGCTCATGTAGTCGATGTGCTGCTCCGAGACTTTGAAGCGCCATGTACAGGCTACGAAACTATTGCATTGCGAGGCTCCATGGCAGCGACATATTACGAATCAAATCCGCCATATACGTGGCGAAGGTCTGCCCCGCCAACGCGTCTGTTCCCGTCCACAATCATCAATGTGTCGCCCGCTTCCGGGTACGTGACAAGAGGTTCGCCGTCGAGACGGTCAACGGAAAAGATGTCCAGGACGAATCCCTCGTCCGCCTCTTCGGTAATCACGTATATGAGCACCGGCACGCCCTCATCAATGCCGACGAGTTCATACCCCAGCCTGCGACTGCGCCCTTCAGATTTGAGAGCCGCACCCGCATGACTGATTCGCAAGCAATGCGGCACGTAGACTTCGTGAACGCTACAACCCTCAAGTTGAGCTTTCCAGCGACCTGATTGATCGGGGTAGAGTGGCTTGTTCACCTCCAGAATGAATTCAAGCAATCGGCGCTCGTGCTGCTTCAAGTTTCGTTCCACACACGTATCCATCAAGAGCGTTAACGGGGGGGCCGGATGGCGCCAACTCGGAGTGAATATAAAAATCACCTGTCGGGTTGTAACCGTACAGAACACGGTGAGCGGCGTCACGCGCGATCATCCTGGTGCCGTCAGGAATCTCCTGCTCGGCGATGATCGCATGCACATTCACTAGTGACATTCCACTGTCCTACCAGCACGTCCGCCTCATACATCTGCACGAACGAAAGCCGGTTAAACGCGTCGTAGGCCATGCCATACGCGCGCGTCACGCCATCCGATCTGATCGCATCGAATGCGCTCGCCCCTATGCTGTCCATGGTCGGCATGTCGCTCATACCGGTAGCATTGCCCCGCGCGTCGTAGACAAACGACTGGATCACTCCGGGTGAAGCGATAGTCGCCGGATGCGGAGTTGTCGTGATCCGAACTGGCCGCCCAACGTTGTCGTAACTGTATTCGCTAGCGCCGTTGATCCGCTCAAAGAATTCCGAGCGCAAACGCTTTGTTGACAAACCTACGCAACATGTGTTCTTTTTCGCCCGTCATTTAATTTCGACCCATCAGGTGGCGTCGTTGCGACTAAGCTTTTGGGGACTCGTGGGGGAATGCAAGCAATGAACAAGATCGACCGTTACTTTGGCATTACGGAATCCGGCTCGGCCTTACGCACCGAAGTGCTCGCCGGCGTCACCACCTTCCTGACGATGGCCTACATCATCTTCGTCAATCCGGCCATTCTCGGCGACGCCGGCATGCCGAAAGACTCGGTGTTCGTCGCGACCTGCCTCGTGGCCGCGCTCGCCTCGCTGATCATGGGTCTCTACGCGAATTACCCGATCGCGCTCGCGCCCGGCATGGGCCTGAACGCGTACTTCGCGTACACCGTCGTCAAGGGCATGGGCTTTACGTGGCAGGCCGCGCTCGGCGCGGTGTTCATTTCCGGCTGCCTTTTTCTGGTCGTCACGCTGTTTCGCGTGCGCGAAGCGATCGTCACCGGCATTCCGCATTCGATACGCATAGCGATTACCGGCGGCATCGGCCTGTTCCTCGCGATCATTTCGCTGAAGACGGCGGGCGTGGTGGTGGGCAACCCGGCCACGCTCGTCACGCTCGGCGATCTGCACAACCCGCACGTGATTCTCGCGACGGTCGGCTTCTTCGCGATCGTCACGCTCGACTATCTGCGGGTGCGCGGTGCGATCCTGATCGGCATTGTGGGCGTGACGGTACTGAGTTTTTTCTTCGGCGGCAACGCGTTCCACGGCATCGTCTCCACGCCGCCGTCCATTTCGCCGACGCTGTTCCAGCTCGACATACGCGCCGCGCTCTCCACCGGCGTGCTGAACGTGATCCTGGTGTTCTTCCTTGTCGAACTGTTCGACGCGACCGGCACGCTGATGGGCGTCGCCAACCGCGCGGGGCTGCTCGTGGAAGGCAAGATGCACCGGCTGAACCGCGCGCTGCTCGCGGACAGCACGGCGATTCTGGCTGGCTCGATGCTGGGCACGTCTTCGACCACGGCGTACATCGAAAGCGCGTCGGGCGTGCAAGCGGGCGGCCGCACGGGTGTGACCGCGATCACCGTCGCCGTGCTGTTTCTCGCGGCGTTGTTTTTCGCGCCGCTGGCGAGCGTGGTGCCCGGCTACGCGACCGCGCCGGCGTTGCTGTACGTGTCGTGCCTGATGTTGCGGGAAATGCTCGACCTGCCGTGGGACGACGCCACCGAAGTCGTGCCGGCCGCGCTGACTGCGCTGTTGATGCCGTTCACCTACTCGATCGCCAACGGCGTCGCATTCGGATTCATTTCCTACGCCGGACTGAAACTGCTGACGGGCCAGGCACGCAAGGTAAAGCTGGTGGTGTGGATCATCGCGGCGATTTTTCTGTTCCGCTATTTTTATCTCGGCAGCGAATAAGCGCGCGGTCACGAAAGCTGACGACTTGCCGCGCGCCTCACCATGCCGTCAGCCTCGCTGAACCAACGGCAAACACAAACGACGCATCAGACTCCAGCGCCGCGCCGAGGCGAAGCGGAAAACCCGCGTCACAAAGCGAAGCCCCAGGTTTTAAGCAGACCGTTCCGGCGAGCACGCAGTGCGAGGCGGGAAGCATGACTGCCTTGTCACGAACGCCGAATGCGCGAGAACACCGACTCCAGCGCCGCGCCGAGGCGAAGCGGAGAACCCGCGTCACAAAGCGAAGCCCTGGGTTTTAAGCAGACCGTTCCGGCAAGCACGCAGTGCGAGGCGGGAAGCATGACTGCCTTGTCACGAGCGCGGAGTGTGCGAGAACACGGATTCCAGATGCACCACTACCCCCTCCAAGCCAGGGGACCCGCTTCAAAGCTGGCGGTGTGAGCCGCTTTCTTTGCCTACTTTCTTTGCGGCGGCAAAGAAAGTAGGTGCCGCCCCGCACAGGGGCAACGCCAATAGACCACTAACAAAGCAAGGAAAGGCCAACCCAGCAACACCACCACCAACAGCGCCGCGCAGGCAAAAAAAAAACCACCCCAAACCGCCAGCCAAATGAAAGCCAGCCCACGAACTGCAACAATGTTTTGCTCCAGCCAGCCTGCGTCAGCAGCCCCGCTTCTGCGATACTGAATCCGTGTTTTGCTTCCCCTGCAAACACATCGCTGTCTTTGGCCCGCCGTCCTGCGGCGGGCTTTTTTAATCAGCCAGAAGAACAGGAAAACCACATGAACGCCTCTCTCGAAACGCTGTTTCCCGATCACGTCCATAGCGACGACAGCATCGTCACCGCGCTGAATCATCAGGACATCGTCGTCGCGTTGTCGGCGGCGCTGAAGACGCAAGACGTGGCGGTGTTGCACATGCTTTATCCGCGCACGGACGCGCGCACTCACCGCAGTCTCGATGCGCTCGTGAACGTGTTGCACGGCCACGGCTTGCATGAAGTGGCGGATCTCATCTCGCAGGAAGCGCACTATCTGCTGTTCAAGGATCCGGTGAAGGCATGGAAAGCCTTCCACGAAATTCGCAACGACTCGCTCGCGATCGGCGTGCACCTGTATTACCACGGGCTCGTCGGCGAAGCAGCGGAAGTGGCGCTCGACAAGGACGCGCATCGCAAGGCTTGAGGTTCGTCAGGGTAAGCGCCGAATGTGCAGAGACTCGTGTGAAGGTTTCCGCCGCGCCAGCGCGAACCCCGGGCTCCCCCGGCGACATACCTCTCTGTCACCTGCCGCTCATCGCGCGAATAAACTCGTCGACGTAGCGATTGAACGCCGACGGATGCGCGAGGTTCATGCCGTGCGACGCCCCGCGCACTGTTTCGCGACGGGCATCGGGCAGCCAGGATTGCAGCGCGGTCGCGGTACGGCGGAACATGTCGGGACTCTTTTCGCCGTCGATCAGCAGAACCGGGCAGCGCACTTCGGCCGCTTCCTCGGGCACGTAGGCAGGCAACGGATCGCGGAATTGCCGTGCCAGCGTGTGCGCGTTGTCGGTCGCCATGCGGCGAAAGCCCGGCGTGCTCATGGCCCAGAAACCCGGCCGGCTCACCGAGTCGACAAACAGTTGCAAGCCCGCGTCCACCTCGCCCGCGTCGATCAGTTGCGCCGCTTTCGCACGCAATGCGTTGACCGTTTCCGGCATGCGCGCGGGCGGCCGTCCCGCGATCTGCAGCGGCCCGCCAGGATCGGCGAGCGTCAGCGTGCGCACATGCTGAGCATGGCGCCGCGCGAAATGAAACGCGATGCAGCCGCCGCGCGAATGTCCGACGACGTGCGCCGGTCCCGCGCCGAAACGGTCGATGAACTCGGCCACTTCGTCGGCATGCTCGCTCCAGCTGAACGGCAGATCGGGCCCGGTGTCGGTCACCGGCCAGTAATGCGTGAGACTCACCGCGATGCAGCGGTAATGCTTCGACAGTCCCGCGAGTTGCGGCTGCCAGTAGCGGTAGTCGCACAGCGAGCCGTGCACGAACAGCAGCGGTTCGCCCTCGCCGGCTTCCACGTAAGGCATGCGCAAGCCGCTTCGCAGTTCGACGAAAGACGACGATGACGCCGGGGACGAAGCGGGAACAGATGGATTCACGGATGGTTCGCGGACGGCGCGGCAGCGCCTGATTACAGCGGCGCCGACTGGACATGATCTGGAAAGAAAGCGCGCACGCATTCCTGAAGGCGGACGCGACGCGTATTGTCACACGGCCATTAATCCCGGTGGCGGCTCATATCGCGCGCGGTTTCCCGCGTTCATGGCTCCCGGCGCCCGTGACATGAAATGCGCCGCGCCGGATCATTCGTAAGCAAGCTCGTCGAGCAAACCCGCGGCCACCGCCGTGCCGGCACCGCGCACCGCGCAGGTCAGCGGTTCATCGGCCACGCGCACCTCCAGTCCGATTTCATTGCTCAGGCGACGGCTCAGGTTGCCGAGTAGCGCGCCGCCGCCGGTCAACACGATGCCGTTGTGCGCGATGTCGGTCACCAGCTCGGCCGGCGTCATTTCCAGCCCGCGCTTCACCGCGCCGATCACCTGGCGCAGCGGCCCTTCGATCGCATCGGCGATATCGTGGTTGCTCAACTGAACCGTGCGCGGCAGGCCGTCGTCGACGCTGCGGCCCGTCGCATTCATGTGCTCGAGCCGCACGTCTCGCACGGCCGAACCGATGCTCTTCTTCACGTGCTCCGCCGTCTGCTCGCCGAGCAGCACGCCGTACAGATTGCGCACGTAACTGACGATCGCCATGTCGAAGCTGTCGCCTCCCACGCGAATCGATCCGCTATAGGCCATGCCGCCGAGCGCAATCACGCCGACCTCGGTGGTGCCGCCGCCGATGTCGACCACCATCGACCCGGTCGCCTCCGACACCGGCAAGCCCGCGCCGAGCGCCGACGCGAGCGACTCGCCGATCAGGCTCACCTTCCACGCGCCGGCCGCGACGGCCGCTTCCTTGATCGCGCGCCGCTCGACCTGGGTCGCGCCCGCCGGCACGCACAACGTGAACGCGGCGCGGCGGCTGAAGAGCGGCCGCGGGCGCGCCATGTCGACGAATTGCCGGATCATGTGCTCGGCGGCGGAAAAGTTGGCGATCACGCCGTGGCGCATCGGCCGCACGGCTTCGAGGTTGCGCGGCGCGCGGCCGAGTAGCTGGCGCGCCTCGACGCCCACGGCCGCCACGCGCTTTTGCCCGGCAGCGGGCTCTTTCTGAAAACACACGACGGACGGCTGATTCAGCACGATGCCGCCGTCGTCGGTATAGATGAGGGTGTTGGCCGTACCGAGGTCCACCGCCACGGAATGACGGAACAGTCGATCGAAAAGCGGGTAATGCGGCGTCGGTCTGGCCATAGGAAGGCTCTGTTGTGTCGTTATCCGCCCTTGCCGGGCAGTCTGGAAAAATGCGCCCCCGGTCACCCGAGCCGCGTGGCGCCTCGTGGGCGTTGCGCGGTCCGCGCGGCGGGGGTGATTTTCATGCTAATGAGCAGTTAACGACAAGCAGATAAATATCTTGAGGCCTTCTTTCATTCAGGGCCGTGTCAGTCGCGCGACAAAGCGCCCACCGTATGCGCCAGCGCCGCCTGGCCGAGCGCGACACCGTCCGCGTTGATCGTGTGGCCGATGCCGGGCAACGCGTAGGCGTCGACGGTGTAGCCGGCGCCGTGGAATGCGTCGGCGGCGGATTCCAGTTCCTGCACCGGAATCACTTCGTCTTCCTCGCCGTGGATCAGCGTGAGCGGCGTGCCGTTCTGCGCGACGATCACCGAGGCGAGCCGCCCCGAATACGCGACGACGCCGGCCGCGCCCTCGGCGCTGGTCGCCACGTGATGCATCGCCATGATCGAACCTTGCGAAAAGCCGACGAGCGCAAGCCGTCCGAAAGGCAACTGCCAGTGCGCGAGTTCGGCTTCGAGCATGCGGCGCAATGCCGGATAGGCGGCCGCGACGCGCGTCTCGCGATTGCCCTCGTTGATGTCGCGCAGACTGAACCACTGGCGTCCGCCGAAGCCGCCGTCGAACGCGTCGGTGCCGTCGAGCGACGTGAATGCGACATCGGGCAGGCTCTCGCTCCAGATGTCCGCGAGCGGCATCAGATCGCGCGCATTGCTGCCGACGCCGTGCATCAGCACCACCAACGCCTTGGCAGGCGCAGCCGCCGGCGCGCGCCGCCAGCCATGTTCGAATTGCTCCCAGCTCATATCCGCTCCCTGTTCGTGTCGATTCGTGGTTCGTGACGGTTCTTCGTGTCGCGGCATGCAGCCGCGCGTGCCCGCTTCATGCGGCCCAACCCGCGAGCATACGCTGCCGCGCCGGGTTCCGCCCTCCGGCCTGCCCGCGCCGACGACGCCAAAACCTGAATACAGGTATGCTTTTGCGAGCATTCGACGGACCCGCCGACCGCGCATGCAGCATGCCGTGGGCGGTGAACGGCCCAGTCACGCAGAACATTCGCAGCGTCCCGATCGGAGAAACCGTTTGAGCCAGCCGACTTCCGTGCCCGCCTCCCCACCACCTGCGCCACCCGCGCCACCGCCGCCGCTCAAGGGCGGGCAACTGGTTCTGGCGACCATCGCCGTGGCGCTCGCCACCTTCATGAACGTGCTCGACACGTCGATCGCGAACGTCGCGATCCCGACCATTTCGGGCAATCTCGGCGTCTCGGTCGACGAAGGCACATGGGTCATCACCGTGTTCGCCGCCGCCAACGCCGTGTCGATTCCGCTGACCGGCTGGCTCACGCAGCGCGTCGGCCAGGTGAAGCTGTTCGTCGGCGCGATCCTGATGTTCGTGCTGGCTTCGTGGCTGTGCGGCATCGCGCCCACGCTGCCGATCCTGCTGGTCGCGCGGGTATTCCAGGGCGCGGTGGCCGGTCCGCTGATTCCGCTGTCGCAAGCGATTCTGCTCGGCTCGTATCCGAAGGAGAAAGCGTCGACCGCGCTCTCGCTGTGGGCGATGACGGCGACCGTCGGTCCGATCGCGGGCCCGGCGCTCGGCGGCTGGATCACGGATAGTTATAGCTGGTCGTGGATCTTCTACATCAACATTCCGGTCGGACTGTTCGCGGCGGGCGTCACGTGGATGATCTATCGCACCCGCGAGTCGCCCACCCGCAAGCCGCCCATCGACGTGGTCGGGCTCGGCCTGTTGATTACGTGGGTGGCGTCGCTGCAGATCATGCTCGACAAAGGCAAGGACCTCGACTGGTTCTCGTCGCCGGTGATCGTGATTCTCGGCATCACCGCGCTGATCAGCTTCTCGTTCTTCCTCGTGTGGGAACTGACCGAGGACCATCCGATCGTCGATTTGCGGCTCTTTCAGCAGCGCAATTTCCTCGGCGGCACGATTGCGATTTCGGTGGCTTACGGCGTCTTCTTCGGCAACCTGGTGCTGCTGCCGCAATGGATGCAGGAGTATCTGAACTACCGCTCGGTGGATGCGGGTCTCGTCACCGCGCCGCTCGGCATCTTCGCGGTGCTGCTCGCGCCGGTGCTGGGTCGTGTGCTGCCGCGCTCGGACGCACGCGTGATCGCGACGCTCGCGTTCGTCGGTTTCGCGATCGTGTTTTACATGCGCTCGAAGTACGTGATCGAGATCGACACATGGCACCTCGTGATTCCCACGCTGCTGCAAGGCATTCCGATGGCGCTGTTCTTCGTGCCGCTGACCGCGATCATTCTGTCCGGCCAGCCGCCGCACAAGATTCCGGCGGCGGCGGGCCTGTCGAATTTCGTGCGCGTGTTTTGCGGCGCGGTGGGCACCTCGATCGCCGGCAACGAATGGAACAACCGCACGGTGCTGCATCACGCGCGACTCACGGAGCGCGCCACGATCGACAACCCGCTGTTCAACCAGCAGATCGACTCGACGCAGTCGCTGCTGCATCTGAACCCGCAATCAGCGCATGCGCTGTTCGATTTCACCGTGAATACGCAAGCCGCGATGATGGGGCTGAACGACATCTTCTATGTGTCGGCGATCATCTTCATTCTGATCATTCCGCTGATCTGGATCACGCGGCCGGCCAAGGGTGGCGGCGGACCGGACGCGGCGGGCGCGCATTGATGTCGAGGTGTCCGCTCGGGTTCGTTTGCGTCGCGTCCCCCCGCTCGCATGCCGCGCTAACGGCATGGTCGCGCTTGCGTCAGCGGAAATAGCGCGCGGGTGTGTCGCCGAACGCATCGCGGAACACCGCGATAAACGACGACACGTCGTTGTAGCCGACGTCGAGCGCGACCCGCGTGACGCTCGCGCCCGCGCCGAGGTGCTCCAGCGCGACCAGCAGCCGCAATTGCTGACGCCATTGGCCGAAGGTCTGCCCCGTCTCCTTGACGAACAGACGCGCCGCCGTGCGAGCCGTCACGCCCGCCGCCGCGGCCAGGTCCTCGAGAATCGCGGGCTCGGCCGGGTTGGCGCTCAGCGCATCGGCAATCCGCTGGGTGCGCGGATCGCTCGGCCAGTTCAATCTCAGCGGCGCGGCGCGCAAACGCGGCAGGCGGTCCAGCAACACTTGCACGAGACGCGCGGCCGCTTCGTCGAAGGGTTGATCGTGCGGCAGATCGGCGGCGGCGATCAGCAAGGCTTCCACCAGCCGGTCGGGTACGACCGCATCGCTTTGCACGGGCAGCGGCGCCGCCTCGGCGTCCGCGTACAGCGAATAGAGCCGCACGGGTCCGACGGCGGACAGGCGGTGCAGCACATTCGCCGCCACCCAGACCGCGTGCCCCGGCGGCACCACCCATCGCCCGGTTTCGGTGTGCGCGGTCAGCACGCCCGCGTTCACATGGATCAGCCGCGCGCGGCGATAGGCGCGCCACGGCTCGTCCAGCGTGTCGTGATTCTGGTCGATCACGAATACCGGATGCTCGACGCCGTCCGGATCAAAAGCTTCCATCATGGTGTCTGTTTTGCCGTGTTGTTGCAGGAAAGGCAGCAAGATTAGCATAGCCGGGGGAGCCGCTGCCCGAACCCGCCAGGGCGACGCAAGGCGAACCCTACGCCGCGGCTTGCCAGTAGAATCGCGGCTTCAACGAGCCGAGCCCCATGAACTACGCATCCATCCTCGAACAGATCCATCGCGATCTGCAGCCTTATCTCGGCACCGGCAAGGTCGCCGACTACATTCCCGAACTGGCCAATGTGCCCGCCGACAGTTTCGGCATGGCGATCGTCACCGCGTCGGGCGAGGTATTTCGCACCGGCCAGGCCGACACGCGCTTTTCGATTCAGAGCATTTCGAAGCTGTTCGCCTGCACGATGGCGTTCCGGCTGCTCGGCGACGCGCTATGGCAGCGCGTGGGGCGCGAGCCGTCCGGCAACGCCTTCAATTCGCTGGTCCAGCTCGAAGCCGAACAGGGCAAGCCGCGCAATCCGTTCATCAACGCGGGCGCGCTCGTCGTCACCGACGTGCTGTGCCGCCGCTTCGTGCAAGCCGAGACGGCGCTGGTTGAATTCATGCGGCGGCTGACGGGCGAAACCGGCATCGACTACGACTCGCGCGTCGCGCAGTCGGAGTTGCAGCACGCGCACCGCAACCGCGCGATGGCGCACTTCATGGCGAGCTTCGGCAACATGGAAATGCCGCCGGAAGTGGTCGTCGATGCGTATTGCCGCCAGTGCGCGATCTCGATGAGTTGCGTCGAACTGGCAAAGGCGGCGCTGTTTCTCACCAATCACGGCGTGGCGCCCGCGAGCGGCGAGCGGATTCTCGACACCAGTTCCGCCAAGCGCCTGTCCGCGCTGATGCTGACCTGCGGCACGTATGACGCGGCAGGCGATTTCGTCTACCGCGTGGGCTTGCCCGCGAAAAGCGGCGTGGGCGGCGGGATCGTCGCGGTGCTGCCCGGCGAGATGGCGGTGTGCGTGTGGTCGCCGGGATTGGATAGCAACGGCAATTCGCTGGCGGGGGTGTTGGCGCTGGAATGGCTGACGACTTATACGGGGCAGTCGATTTTTTGACGGCGAACCGCGCGCGGGGCGCGGATGCATTGGGGCTCGCAGCCGCGAACCCTTGGCGATGCCGCAAGGCGAGCGCCTTTCCACCGCGCCGCCGAACGTCGGCTCATCCCTCGCTCACTGCGCGCGCTTGACCAGTTCCGCCAGCACGGTCTGATACGCGGTGGTGCCGATCACCCGCTCGTTCACGCCGTCCTCGAAATCGATCCACCCTGAATTGAAGCCGTCGAGCATTTCGATGCGCGGCGCGGGCCACGCCGTGCCCTGCGCCTGGAAGCGCGCTTCCCACTGATCGCGCGGCACCGCCTGAGCCTTGACCGAGCGCCCGAGCACGCCGCCCAGCAGCGCGGCGATCTCAAGCTGCGTGTAGCGCTGCGGCCCTTCGATCTCGATCACGCGACGGCCCTGCCACGGCTGCGCGAGCGTATCGGCGATCACGCGGCCGATGTCGGCGGTGGCGACCATCGGATACGGGCGATCGAGCGGTTGCAAAAAGCTCGGCATCACGCCCGTTTCGCGCGCCGGCGCGATGTCCCACAGCGAGTTTTCCATGAACCATGCCGGTCGCAAGATCGCGGTCGGAATCGGCAGATCCGCGAGCGCTTGTTCGAGAATATGGACTTGCGTAATGAGGCCAAGGCCCGACTCGCGCTGCCCGCCAACCGACGACAGCGCCACGATACGCTGTGGCCGTGCCTTCGTCAGCGCTTCGATCAGCACGGCTGCGGCCGCATGGGCGCTCGGGTAACCCGGCTGCGGCGCGAAGTTGGGCGCCATCATGGCGAAGACGCCCGCCGTACCGCTGAATGCATCGGCGAGCGCGTCGACGTCCTCGAATGAGGCGATCGCTACTTCGGCGCCTCGCTTCGTCCACTGCGCCGCTTTGTTTTTGTCGCGCAGAACGACGCGCACCGGATGCCCCGCGTCTAATAAAGCGCGCGCCGCCGCGCCGCCGACTTGCCCTGTTACACCGGTAATTGCAAACATGGTCGCTCTCCTTGAATACGGCTTGATGCCGTGGTGGAAGGCATTCTCGTTGTTTTGAACTGGTTTCACGAGAGCATGGGTGTCATTTGTTTAATGCTGTTTTGGCATGGGTTTGTTGGCGGTTTGGGGTAGGCGTGTGCTGGCGCCGACGTAAACCTGACCTACCCGGGAGACGATAGCGGCTTTTGCCCGCAATGCTGACTCAGGAGCAGGCAGTGAAATCAAGGTATTGGCCAGGCGCGGGACAGCGGTGCGTGAGATAGCGAGGCAAACAGGTTTATCGCGCAACGCTCACTACCTGAGGAACAAGCAGGCTAGCCGTTACAGCCAGCGTGAGCCGCGAGCAACGAAGCTCGCCCCGTTCAACGACTATCTGCTGGGGCGCGTCGCCGCCGCGCGGCCGCACTGGATTCCGGCAACGAGTCATGCGCCATGAAGCGGCTTACAACGCCAACCAAAAAAACAGCATCAACCTACCCCGGCCGATCCTCGTCATACTCGGTGCGCACGCCTTTGGGCAACCACGGTTCCTTGTGACAACACCACAATTCATACGTAGGTTCGTAGATACCCACGTTATCGAATGCGCCCAGCGGAAGGTCGAGTTCATCGTGGCCCACATACTCCATGAAGGCCACCGAGCCGCAGACCGGGCAAAAATATCGCCGCCCCAGCTCGGAGCTTTGCCAGGCCTGGGTCTGTCCGGTGAACCGCACGGCGTCGCGCGCAAAAATCGCGTAAGCGCCGAACGCGCTGCCGTGCACGCGCCGGCAGGTCATGCAATGACAGAGGGAAACGCGCGTCGGCGCGGCGCTCACACGAAAACGCACGGCGCCGCACGCGCAGCCGCCGGTTTGTTCCACGGGTTCGGTATCGGCATTCATCGCTCATCCTCGGTTGATCGTTCACACGACAACGCATGACGGCATGCGTCGTCGCCGACGATCGAAGCATGGCACGTTCCCGCACCGCCATGTCGCCGGGCGCGCTAAAGCCCCGCGTCGGAAGCGGAGCTGGCCTTGGCCCCGAGCCGCTCACTGGCCGCCGCCCGCGTGGGAAAGGTCGCGAACGCCGAATACTCGCGATCGAGATACGCGGCTGCCTGTTCGAGCAGGAATTGCCGGAACACCTTGCAAGTCGGCGACAACTGCTTGGCCCGCAGATGCACGATCTGCCAGGTGCGTTCGATCGGCGTGCCGTTCACATCCAGCAACGCGATTTCTCCGGTGCGCAATTCCAGCAGCAGCGTGTGCAGCGAAATCAGGCTCACGCCCATCCCCGCCATGACCGCCTGCTTGATGGTTTCGTTGCTGCCGAGCGTGACGACCTTGGCGGGCGTGAACAGATGCTGCCTGAACATTTCCTCCGCGGCCATGCGCGTGCCCGAGCCGGGCTCGCGCAACAGGAACGTGTCGCCGCGCAATTCCTGCAGATCGAAGCGCCGCGCGCCGCACAGCGGATGCGTCAACGGCGCGATTACCACTTGCGGATGGTAGGCGAGCGGTTCGGTGGTGGTGTCGAGTTCCGGGGGCGGGCGCCCCATGATGGCGAGGTCGATCGCGTTGTCCTGCAACATGCGCAGCAGCGCGTCGCGGTTGCCGACCGAAAAATGCACGTCGACCTTCGGATACAGGTGCGAATACAGCGCCAGCAGCTTCGGCGCGAAGTACGTCGCGGAACTGACGATGCCGACCGCGATCGAGCCGGTGTCGGCCTGCTTCAACGAGGTCATCGCATCCTCGGCATCCTTGATCTCGCCGAGAATCCGGCTCGCGTGATGCGACAGTTTTTCGCCCGCCTCGGTCAGCGTGAGTTTGCGCGCGATGCGCTCGAACAGGCGCATGCCGACCGCTTCCTCCAACTGATGAATCTGCATCGACACCGCCGGCTGCGTCAGATGCAGTTCCTCCGCCGCGCGCGCAAAGCTCGTATAGCGGCTCGCGACGACGAAGATCTGCAACTGACGCAAGGTGAGCGAGCGGATGAAATTCACGTTGGCGGGACTCGCTGTGAAATGCGTTGAACGCCGTGCGCAATGCGCCGATGACAAGGACAAAACCCGAGAACGACCCGAGAACAACGCGCTAGCGGCTCGCCCGCGGCGCGTTGGACGGATTCACCGGCGCGGCCGGCGCACCGGGCGCATGAGGCGCATTGGGCGGCGGTGACAGTTTGCGCAACACCGCCTGAAAGCTCAGCGTCTCCGTCCGCAACGGGTGCGTAAAATCGTTGTTCGCGCCGGGAATGTCGGTGCGAATCAACGCCACCTGCCCCGGCAGCGAATCGGCGATCAGGAACGTGTAGCGCTTGCCGACGTACTGAGCGAAGCGTTCCGCATTGGGGTCGCCGAGATACGGCTGCACGACGATCTGCTGCGCCTTCACGGGCTTGCCGCCGATCTGGCTCGTCACCGTCTCGATGCGCGGGCCCGCCGCGAGCGCGAGCCGCAAACGCTGCTGGAAGTACCGGCGCTGGCCGCCCGTCAGATGCTGCATCTCGGTGATATCGCGCTCCAGGAAATAGATGATCACCGGGTTGCACTGCAAGCCGGCGTTCGGCAGCGGCACGCCGCCGCTTTTGTCCGAGACCTGCGCGTCCCCTTTCGCGTTGTCCTTGCTGACCACCAGCACCTTCACGACGTTCGCGCTCTGCGCCGGCTGGTCCGAAGTCAGCACCGTATAGTCGAGCTCGGTCTGCGCCTCGATGCCGCGCAGATGATCCGTCGTGAAGATGAGCTTTTCGGCGGGCGTGATGTCGTCGGTGCCGGCCGCGCGAGCGCCGGCCGGCAGCATGCAGACAACGCACGCGGCGACCATGACGCGTGCCGCGATCGCCCAGGGCCGTGCGCGGCGCAACGGCCGCGGCGCGCCCCTCATGGCGACGCATCCGCGGGCTTGCCCGCGGGCGCGTCGATGGGCTTCAGAAGCGGCACCTGGTAGCTGGTGAGGATCTTGTCGATCTTGTCGTGGTTCGCGCCGATCCATTGATCGACCTTGTCCTTCCACGCCTTCTCGCCGTAGCGCACGCCCATCGAGATCGCATAGTCGAAGCGGATGCCGGGCGAGGCCGGGAACGGCACCAGTTTCACCGTGTCGCCGGAGCGCGTCGCGAAGTAGCCTGCGATCGGCCCCCACAGAAACACGACGTCGACATTGCCCGCCTTCAGATCATGTTCGATCATCTGGCCGGGATACTCCTGCGGGTCGCCGCTTTGCACCTTGTAGGAGACCGCCTGATCGATCAGGTTGTGCGCGAGCAGCCAGTCCACCGCGGGCGTCTGCGAGAAAATGCCGAAGCGCAGCTTGTGCAGTTGCTCGGGCGGCAGCTTGAGCAGATCGTCCGGCGTATTGATGCCGGCCAGCTCGGGCCGCTTGGTGAACACCATCGCATACGTGGAGCGCAGATAAGGCTGCGTCGTCGAGGTCATGTCGTAGCCTTTCGGCACGCCGATGATCAGGTCGCATTTGTATTGCTCGGTGTTCGGCACCTTGTCGCGCAGTGTGTGGCGCACGAAGCCCATGCGCTGCGGAAAATACGTGTACTCCAGCTTGTAGCCGAAGTCGCTCGCCATCTGGCTCGCGATCCGGTTCTCGTAGCCCTCGCCCTTGCTGTTGGACAGCGGCATGTTGTTGGGGTCCGCGCAGACCCTCAGCACGCCGTCGGCGCCGTCGTTATTGGGTAGCGCGCCGCCCTGCGCCTGCACCGCGGCGCTCGCCAGCGCGGCGGTGCAGAGCGTGGCCGCGGCGAGCACGACGTGAGCGGGCAGTCGTTTGCCATGACGCATCGAAAACCTCCGAAGGAATTGCGGCACGGGCATTACTTCGCGTCGATGGCCTGCAGATCGCCCGGCTTGATCTGGCCGTCGGAGCGCCCTTTCAGATAGGCGTAGAGATTCTCCCAATTCTTTTGCATCATCTGGCTGGTACTGAAGTCGGGCATACCCTTGTCCACCCGGCCGCCAAATACAGTGCGATGAAATTCGTTCTTGTCGATGGTCTTGAGCCCCTCGATCAGCGACGGACCCACCATCCCCTCCTGCTTCGCGCCGTGACAGCGTTCGCAAGCGAGCGCACGCCACGTCTTCCATCCTTGCAGCGTGTTGCTGTCGACCTTGCTGCCGTCGACCACCTTGTACGCCACCTGGGCAATCGCGGGATTGGTCTGGGCGTACGTCACAGGCAGCACGACGAATAAGGCGGGCACTGCCGCCCGCAACAAGATTGATCGGCCTTTCATGCACATGTCTCCTTGAATAATGGCCGCGCCCCGATGCGTTTCATCGACGCATCCGCGAATGGGCGCGGCTCAGGTCACTCGTAAGACCGAAGCCGCCGCGGTCCGCGCCCTCGTTGCGAGGGCGCGCCGGCCGCGCGCTTCGGTTTGATGCGGCGCGTCAGCCGTTGCCGCCCGGAATGGCGAACACGAACAGCGTGCCGCCCAGCGCCGTGTACTTCGCGAGGTCGCGATAGCCGCCGACCGCGCCCAGCCCTTCGGTGGACTTCTCGAGGCCCGCCGCCATGCCGATGCCGGCCCAGCCGCCAATGCCCGAGTAGACGCCGACGAACTGCTTGCCTTGATACTCGTAGGTGAACACGTTGCCGATGATCCCCGACGGCGTCTTGAAGCGCCACAGTTCCTTGCCGTCCTTGATGCGAACCGCCTTGATGTAGCCTTCGAGCGTGCCGTAGAAAGCAATCCCGCCGGCCGTGGCGAGCGCGCCGGACCACACCGAGAAGCGCTCCGGCTTGGACCAGACGATCTTGCCCTTCGCCGCGTCCCATGCGATGAAGTTGCCCATCGTGTTGCTGCCCTTCGTGCCGGGGTACATCGAGAGCGTGGCGCCCACATACGGCTGACCGGACACGTAGTCGACATCGAACGGCTCGTAGTCCATGCAGACGTGATTGGTCGGCACGAGGAACAGGCTGGTCGCCGGATCGAACGCCGCGGGTTGCTGGTCCTTCGAGCCGAGCGCCGCCGGGCAGATGCCCTTCACGTTATGATCGGAACCCGCCGCCTGCGTCGAATACGCCGCTGCGCGGATCGGCAGACCGCTCTTGATGTCGACGCGTTCCGCCCAGTTCACCGCCGGGTCGAACTTCTCGGCCACGAGCAGTTGTCCGGTCTCACGGTTCAACGTGTAGCCGAAGCCGTTGCGGTCGAAGTGAACGATGGCGGGCACCTTCTTGCCGCCGATCGTCAGATCGGACAGGATCATTTCGTTGACGCCGTCATAGTCCCACTCGTCGTGGGGCGTCATCTGATAGACCCATTTGGCTTCGCCGGTATTCAGATCGCGCGCGAAGATCGACAGCGACCATTTGTTGTCGCCCGGTCGTTGCGTCGGATTCCACGTACCCGGATTGCCGGTGCCGTAGTAGACAAGATTGAGCTTCGGGTCCCACGCATACCAGCCCCACGTGGTGCCGCCGCCCAGCTTCCACTGATCCCCCTTCCACGATTTCAGCGACGAGTCCGCGCCCACCGGCACCATCTTGCCGTCGGCATAGGTCATCGTCTTGTCGGGGTTCAGCAGCATTTCCTTGTCGGGACCCGTGCTGTATGCGGTCCAGACCATCTTGCCGCTCTTGATGTCGTAGGCGATCAAACGCCCGCGCACGCCGAACTCGCCGCCCGAAATGCCGGTCAGCACCTTGTCGCCGAATACGTGCGGCGCGTTGGTGTTGGTTTCACCCGCCTTCGGATTGCCGTTCTGCGCGGTCCAGACCACGTCGCCGGTCTTGGCGTTCAGCGCGACGAGCTTGGTGTCGGCCTGTTGCAGGAAGATCTTGCCGTCGCCATACGCCAGCCCGCGGTTGACCGTGTCGCAACACATCACGGACACCACCGATTCGTCCTGCTTCGGCTGGTATTGCCAAATGAATGTCTGATCCTTCAGGTTGATTGCGATGACCTTGTTGGGAAACGGCGAATGGATATACATCGTGTCGCCGATGACGAGCGGCGCGCCTTCATGGCCGCGCAGCACGCCGGTGGACATGGTCCATGCGACCTGTAGCTTGCCGACGTTGCTTTCGTTGATCTGCTTGAGCGGACTGTAGCGGTGATTCGAATAATCGCCCGCCTGGGCAGCCCAGTTAGATGGATTTTTGATGAGCCCGTCCAGTTGCGGATCGGCGTGTGCAACGATAGAGCTGAAGGCTGCCGATGCGAGGATCGAGAGCCCAAGAACCATGGTGCGTAAGTTCATGTCTCCTCCAGAATTGTCTTGCTGTTCAACTCACGAATGACCCACGCTACCTCGTCGCACTGCGCGCGCCTTCCTCAATGCGGGTAACGATCAAGCGCCCTTTCCCGATTCGACGTCGGGCTTTGCGGCGCATGAAGCCCCAACGCATATTCCATGCCGGAAAAAAGCGCGCTTCACGGCATTCGCGGCCACAAGCGCGTTTGCATACGCCGCGCGGCGCGCGGGGCTCCTTCGGCGCGCTCGCGGTCACACGCGTCGCGAGGCCGCGGTGTCACGGCGTGACCGCCTGTGCCGAACGACGCGGAACATACTGTGTCACTTCCGGGATAGCCGTCGCATGCGTCACCTGCCTGGCGTGCGAATGCGCGGTGAATCGGCCGCGCGCATTTGCCTTGCACGCCTTGCATTGCCGCGCCTGTGCCGTCTTGCGATCGCGACGCGGACGGCAAGGCGAAGCTGGCGCGCAGCTTGCGACGCTGACTGGTTCCATCACGCGCGGAGCAACGGTCATGGCAAACACCGAAAAGGTCTATTCCGACGACGAGATCCAGCAGCGCCTCGTCGGTCCGCTACAGCACTGGTATCTGGAGGACGGCTGGCTGCGGCGCAAGTATCGGACGGAAGGCTGGAAGGGAACGTTGATGGTGGTGAACGCGGTCGGCCACCTCGCGGAAGCCGCCTGGCATCACCCGGATCTGACGGTTTCCTATGCGTTCGTCATCGTGAAGCTCAAGACCCACTCCGCGAAGGGCATCACGGACAAGGACTTCACGCTCGCCGAAAAAATGGAATCGTTCATTCAGTGGCAGCCGCGTCTGGAGGGCGGTGCGCTGGAAGGCACGCCCACCGACGACCAGCGCTTCCGCTATATCAAGTACGACGCGCCGAAACCCGCGCAAGGCGGTTGAGCGCGGCACCCGGAAGCGATGCCACGCGTCGTGCGCCGCCACGGTGACACTGTGCCCCTGTGGCGGCGCAAAGCGCGGCACCTCCCGCCCGGGAAAGGCCGCGCCGTTCTCTCCATGCTTGCGGCGCAAGGCCCGCAGTGAACCTCGTGCGCAGCCTTGCCGCCGGCCACCGCATTCGCCTGGTACGGCTTCTGCTTGACGTCACCCGGCACGCCCCGTTCGCCCTATTCGCCTGGTTGCGCGGCCGTCCGCAAGACGGCCACGCAACCAGATCCGCTCAAGCACACACGAGGACATCCGCGATGCAGCTTCAGTTTCGCCGCCTTCCGCCGCAGGCCGTCGTGACGGTCGATGCTCCCGCGCGCCTGCATCTGGGCTTTCTCGATCCGAACGCGTCGCTCGGGCGCGCGTTCGGCAGCGTCGGCCTCGTCATCGACGGACATGGCACGCGGCTCGAAGCGCGCGTCGCGGACCGCGACCGCATCGACGGCGCGGTGACGGAAGCCGAGCGCGAGCGCATCGCGACCTGTCTCGCGCGGCTGCACGCGGCCTACGATCCCACCCCCGTCGCCATCGACGTCGCGCATATTCCGCGCGCGCACACCGGCCTCGGCTCGGGCACCCAACTCGCGATGGCGGTCGGCACGGCCTTCGTTCGTCTGCTCGGCCACAGCGCGACCAGCACCGAACTCGCGAGCCTGCTGGGGCGCGGCGCGCGCTCCGGCATCGGCATTCTCGGTTTCGATTCGGGCGGCCTGCTGGTGGACGGCGGCCCCGCCGGCGAACTGCGCTCCGGCGTGCCGCCGCTGCTCGCGCGCCAGCCGTTTCCCGAGAACTGGCGCGTGCTGCTCGTGAGCGACAACTCGCGCGAAGGTTTGCACGGCGCGGAAGAACGCCGCGGCCTCGCCGCGCTCGCGCCGTTTCCGCAAAAGCTCGCCGCGCATCTTTGCCACCTCGTTCTGATGAAGATTCTGCCCGGCGCCGCCGAGCGCAATATCGTGCCGTTCGCGCATGGGCTGACCGAGATGCAGCAGACCATCGGCGAATATTTCGCGCCGGTGCAAGGCGGCGTGTTCGCGAGTCCCGAGGTCGAGCGCGCGTTGCGCGCGGTGGCCGCGCAGCGGACCGCGGGTATCGGTCAGACATCCTGGGGACCGACGGGATTCGCCATCGTCGCGAGCGCGGACGACGCCGAACGCGCGCTCGCCACCGCGCGCGAGGCGACGCGCGGCATGCCGCACATCGAATGCGCGATCGTCGCGGGACGCAATCGCGGCGCGACGATCCGCTCCGCCGAAGCGCGCCAGCCGCGCAGCGACGCCGCATGACGCCGCGCGGCCCGATCCGGCTAGCCGCGGCGCGGCTCACTGCAACGCGGCTCACGGCGGCGTGGCCGATCGCGAAGCCCGCGGCATCCATCGTCTTCGCACAAGCGACGCCAGGTGACGCTCGATTGCCAAGCCGCATTTGCCCCGCCGCGCTCGCCCCGCCGCAGCGCCACTCACTTATCGACGTCCGCGCAAGTGCCCGCACGGGTGCCTTGCGCCGTCCACGAGATCGCCACTAAAACGAGCCTTCCGCCATGTCCGACACCACCGAAAAGCCCGCAGAAAGGCCCTATATCCTGCACATGTTCACGGCCACGCCGCAGATGAGTCCGTTCGACGTGAACATGGCCGCCGACGCCGGCTACCAGGTCATCGTCCCGTATTGCAGCGTCGATCAGGGGATGATCGCGAACCTCACGCAAGACGCGATCTTTTCGCGCGGCCCGAAGGGCGTGTCGCGCACCGGCATCTTCATCGGCGGGCGCGACGTGATGCTCGCCGCCGACATGCTCGACACCGCGCGCCGCGCGATGGTCCCGCCGTTCGAGGTCTCGGTGTTCGCCGACCCGAGCGGTTCGTACACGACCGCGGCCGCGCTCGTCGCGCTCGTCGAGCGGCATTTGAGCAAGGCCTATGGGATGGAACTGGGCGGCAAGCGCGTGCTGATTCTCGGCGGCACCGGCGCGGTCGGGCGCGTGGCGGCGGCGATGGCCGCCTCGCTCGGCGCCGACGTGTCGATTGCGAGCCATGCCGAGCAGGCGCGCGCCGTGCGAGTCAGCGACGAAATCAACCAGCGCTTCGGCATCGTCACCAAGGGCATCAGCACGGCCACGCCGGACCAGTTGCACGCGGCGCTGGGCGAGGCCGAAATCGTGCTCGCCACCGCCATCGCGGGCGTTCAGGTGGTGAGCGCCGCCGACCTGGCCCATGCGAAACATCTGCTGATCGCCGCCGACGTGAACGCCGTGCCGCCGGAAGGCATCGCGGGCGTCAACGTGATGAACGACGGCAAGCCGATCGAGGGCGTGCCGAACGCGGACGCGATCGGCATCGGCGCGCTCGCGATCGGCAACGTCAAGTATCAGGTCGAGCACCGGCTCTTCATGCGGATGCGCGCGGGCGGCAAGCCGGTCTACCTGGGTTTCCCGCAAGCGTTCGACGAGGCCCGCGCCGTCGCGGCCGGCCTCGAATGAGCGCGCGCGATGTCACGCCCGGCACGCCGCTCTGCGCCATCATGAACGCGCGCCCGACGCTTGCGCATGCGCCTTTCGTCGCGGTGGCCGGGCTGTCCGCGCGAATGCTCGCGCAGTCCGCCGCGCGCGCGGGGCTGCGCGTCGTCGCGCTCGACGTATTCGGCGACCGCGACACGCGCGAGGCGTCCGAGTTGTGGTTCGACATCGGCGGCGGCCCGCTCACGATCGACGGCGCCAAGCTCGTCGACGCGCTCGCGCGCGTCGCGCGCCTGCCGCACATGCTCGGCTGGATCGACGGCAGCGGACTCGAACCGTTCGTCGCGCAACTGAGCCGCGCGCCCGGCTTGCCCCGCTTCATCGGCAACCCGCTGGAGGCCAGCGTCGCGGTGCGCGAGCCGCAACGGTTCTTCCCGCTGCTCGACGCGCTGCATATTCCGCATCCCGAGGTCTCGTCCACGCGACCGGCCGTCGCGCAAGGCTGGCTGCTCAAGCGCGCCGACGGCTGCGGCGGCACGCACATCGAACCGGCCACGGCCTCGCGCGATGCGCCGGTGCCCGCGCAAGCCTACTTCCAGCGGCGGCGCAACGGCCGCTCGCTGTCGGCGCTGTTCATCGGCGCTCGCGGCGGCGCACGCCTGCTCGGCTTCGCCGAACAATTGACCTGCACGATGGGCGATCTGCCGTTCGTGCATGCGGGCTCGATCGGCCCGATCGATCTGCCGCCGCGCGTCGCGGCGCGCGTGCGCGAAGCCATCGAGGCGCTGTGCGAGCGCACCGGCCTGACGGGCATCAATAGCTGCGATTTTCTGCTCGACGGCGACACCTTCGAACTCCTGGAAATCAACGCCCGCCCCTCGTCCACGATGACGCTGTACGAAACCGCGTCGCCTCACGCGTGGCCGCGCGGGCTGCTCGCCTGTCATATCGACGCATGCCGCTACGGCCGCCTGCCGCCCGAACCGCTCGCGCCGGCCTCGTGGCGCGCCGGTCAACAGGTGCTGTTCGCGCCGCATCCGTTCACCGTCTCGCAGGCGTTCAGCGATGCGTGCCTGCACGACCCCGCCTGCCGCGACGTGCCGATGCCCGGCACCTGGATGGAAGCGGGCCAGCCGGTCTGCACGCTGCTCGTGCGCGCGGCATCCGTGAGTGGCGTGCGGCAAGCGCTGGAGCGGCAGCGCGCGCTGGTCCTCGAACGAATCGAAACCTGCCATGAACCCGACTATGCCTTCATCCAGTGCCATTCCTGATGCATCGTCGCAGCCCTCCGGCGCGACGGCCGCGCCATTGAGCGTCAACGCGCTGAGCGAGCGGCTCGTCGCACGGCTGGTCGGCGACGCGGCGCGCCTCGGCGTGGCGCTCACGCATACCGACGACGGCACCGTGCTCGCGGACGCGGGCATCGCCGCGCCGGGCAGCGTCGCCGCGGGCGTGCTGATCGCGCGCATCTGCATGGGCGGTCTCGGGCACGTCGCGGTGCGCACGAATTTCGACGCGCATCCGCTCTGGCCCAGCATGATCGACGTGCGCACCTCGTCGCCGGTGCTCGCGTGCCTCGGCAGCCAGTACGCCGGCTGGAGCCTTTCCGCGACCAAGGAGCAGACCGGCGGCAAGAAGTTCTTCTCGCTCGGTTCGGGCCCGGCGCGCGCGCTCGCCGTCAAGGAGCCGCTGTTCGCCGAACTCGGCTACAAGGACGCCCACGAGCGCGGCGTGCTGGTGCTCGAAGTCGATCGCTTGCCGCCGCAAGTCGTGATCGACAAGGTGCTGCGCGACTGCGGCCTCGCCCCCGACCGGCTGACGCTCGTCATGACGCCGACCCACTCTGTCGCGGGAACGGTACAGGTGGTGGCGCGCGTGGTGGAGGTTGCATTGCACAAAACGCATGTGCTCGGCGTGCCGCTGGATGAGGTCGTCGAGGCCGGCGGCTCGGCGCCCTTGCCGCCGCCCGCGCCGGACGGCATTCAGGCGATGGGCCGCACCAACGACGCGATTCTGTACGGCGGCCGCGTCCATCTGACCGTCAAGCACGATGCGGCGGCGCAGCAGCTCGCCGCCGAATTGCCGGCTTCGAACTCGCGCGATTACGGACGGCCCTTCGCGGACATCTTCACGTCGTTCAACTACGACTTCTATCAGATCGATCCCGCGCTGTTCGCGCCGGCCGAAGTGTGGGTGAGCAGCCTCGAAAGCGGCGCGACGTATCACGGCGGCGCGCTCAACAGCGCGTTGCTGCACGAACAATGGGACGGCCAACCATGACGCTGGCGCTGCCCGATCCGAATCCGGTCAACGCGCACGCGAACCTGCGCATCGCGATCATGTGCGACGAAACGGGCTGGCACACCGGGCGTCTGAAGAAGGCTTTCCGCGCGCGCGGCGCCGAAGCGCGCTGCATCGACCTCGCGGATTGCCGGATCGACACGACGTGGGAGCCGCATGGGCTGGTGCTGCCGGGCTTCGGCCGCACGCTGCCGGATGCGGTGTTCGTGCGCGGCATCGCCGGCGGCACGTTCGAGCAGGTGACGCTGCGTCTCGGCATCCTGCACGCGCTGCGCGAATCGGGCGTGCCGGTCTACAACGACGCGCGCGCGATCGAGCGCAGCGTCGACAAGTCGATGACCAGTTTTCTGCTGCACCGCAACGGCGTGCCGACACCCGCGACATGGGCCGGCGAATCGGCTGCGTTCGCGCAGCGCGTGTTGATGCGCGAAGCGGCCGCGGGCCGCCAGGTCGTGTTGAAGCCGCTGTTCGGCTCGCAGGGCCACGGACTGAAGCGCCTGGGCGCGAGCCGCGCGCGCGGCGGCGCGCTGGCGCCGCTGCCCTCGCTCAAGCCGTATCAGCAGGTGGCTTACCTGCAACGCTACGTCGACGGCGGCCGCAGCGGCTTCGATTGGCGCGTGCTCGTGATCGGCGGGCGCGCGGTGGCGGCGATGCGGCGCATCGGCGGCAAGGGGTGGATTCATAACTTCGCGCAAGGGGCCGAGTGCCAACCCGCCGAACTCGATTTGCCGCTTGCGCAAACGGCGATCCGCGCGACGCATGCGCTGGGGCTCGACTACGCGGGCGTCGACCTGATTCCCGATCCGCGCGATCCGGCGAGGCCGCTCGTGCTCGAAGTCAACGGCGTGGCGGCGTGGCGCGGCTTGCAGTCGGTCACGCCGGTCGACATCGCGGCGGCGCTCGTCGACGATCTGCTCGACCGCAAACTCGCCGACGCGCGCCGCGAGCTGGCGCAAGGCGGCGAGCCCGCCGTCGCGACGCTGCCCGGACGCCATGCCTGAGCCGCTTTCCGCGCTTCCGCCCGCAGGCGTTCGCGCGGCTTTTCTCGCGGCATGCCGGCTCGACGTGGAGACGCCCAAGCCCGGCAATGTCAGCATGCAAAGCGAAGGACACGGGATGAGCGCGGCGCAGTTTCTCACCAGCGCCGAGGTGGCCGCCGACGCGCTGCTCGCGCCGGGCGCGCGAGTCGGCTCGCGCATTCTCGATGCGGTGACGCGCACGCGCGAGGCGGTCGGCTGTAATACGAATCTCGGCATTCTGCTGCTCGTGGCACCGCTTGCCGCGGCGCTAGAAGAAACCACGCTGCCGTTGTCCGCGGATGCCTGGCGCGCCGCCACCGAGCGCGTGCTCGCGCGGCTCGATCTCGACGACACACGCCTCGCGTACCGCGCGATCGCGCTCGCCAACCCTGGGGGCCTGGGCGACGCGCCCGAGCAATCGGTTCATGCCGCGCCCACGGTCGGCCTGCGCGACGCGATGGCGCTCGCCGCCGGGCGCGACAGCATCGCGCGTCAGTACGCGAACGGCTTTTGCGACATCTTCGAGACCGGCCTTGCGGCGTGGCGCGACGCGCATATCGCCAGTGAGACCACCACCCAAACCCCCGCGCAAACCGCCACCCTCAACATATTCCTCGCCTTCCTCGGCGGCTGGCCCGACTCACACATTGTGCGCAAGCACGGTGTCGCACTGGCGCAGAGTGTCACGCGCGCCGCCCGCGAACGACACACCGAATGGCGGCGAACGCTCGCCCTATCACCGCAAAAACCGCCCACCCCATCGCTCGATACATGGGATGCCGAACTGAAGGCCCGAGGAATCAACCCCGGCACCAGCGCGGACCTGACGGTGGCCACGCTCTTCGTCGCCGGCTGCCTCGAAGCTCACCGCGACGCGCCTATCGAGCCGCGCGGACCTCGCACTGGCACGGAACATGTTAGTTAGTGCCACCGTGCATCAACACGCCGCTCTGCGATCGCGGACCAGGATCGTTGCGGCGGCGGACTTCAGCAAGCCCCTACCCCACTCATCGGAGGAATAGAATGGCCAAGATCAACCGCGTCCTGATAGGCGAGTCGCTCGTCGGCGACGGCAACGAGGTCGCGCACATAGACTTGCTGATCGGACCGCGAGGTTCGGCTGCAGAAACCGCGTTCTGCAACGCGCTCACCAACAACAAGGATGGCTTCACTTCGCTTCTGGCCGTCGTCGCGCCTAATCTGCTCACCAAACCGAACACGATCCTGTTCAACAAGGTGACGATCAAGGGCGCCAAGCAGGCGGTGCAGATGTTCGGCCCCGCCCAGCACGGCGTCGCGCTCGCGGTCGCGGACAGCGTCGAGGACGGCACGATCCCGCAGGACGAGGCCGACGACCTGTTCCTGTGCGTCGGCGTCTTCATTCACTGGGAGGCGGACGACGACAAGAAGATCCAGCAGTTCAACTACGAGGCGACGCGCGAGGCGATCAAGCGCGCCGTCAACGGCGAACCCAATGCCGCCGAGGTGGTGGCGAAGAAGAGCACCGTCGCGCACCCGTTCGCACCTAACTGAGAATGCGCGGCAGGTTTTGTGCGGAGAGAGCGAAGGCCCGCCCCGCGGGTCTTCGTCACGTTGGAAGGTTCTACCCGAGGCATGAGATGAGCAAACGATGTCGTGCGCTGGTGGCCGGCGCCTGTCTCGCACTCGCGGGACCGCTCGCCTGGGGCGCCGGCGATGCGCCGGGCGCGGCGGCTCCGGCAGGCGGCTTCAATTACCCGACGCAGGGCCGCGTCGAATACGTGCTGAGTTGCATGGACGACAACGGACACGACTTCGCGAACGTCTACAAATGCTCGTGCGTGATCGACAAGATGGCCGCGGCGCTGCCTTACGACGATTTTGTCGATCAGTCCACGTTCTCGAAGTACGCGACGCTGGGCGGCGAAGGCGGTTCGGAGTTTCGCGTCGACCACGCCAAGGCGCAAACGAAGAAATTCCGCGCGTTGCAAGCAGAGGCGTATCGAAGCTGCGGTTTGGCGTCCGACAAGACGGCGGCCTCCAAGTGACGTGAAGGTCTGGGGTCGATGCGTGATGTCGATGCACGAGGTTGATGCGTGACGTCGATGCGCGAGGTCGATACGCAACCTCAACGCGTGACGTGACGTGCATAACGCCAACGCCCGACGCGAGCGAATGACGCCCTGTCCGCCAACGCCCTAACCAGCGGCGCACCTACCCGCACCCTCTACACGGCGGCCACGCGATCCGCGCCGCGCCGCCGCGCCAGCCGTTCAATTCGGAATCAGCCCTTTCCCCAGCGAAGCGTAGCTGTCGAGCCCCGCGTCGAGCCCGGAACCCGTCGTCGCCAGATCGCTGCGTTGCCGTTCGATCCGCACGCCGACCGCCGCCACGTCGTCGAATTTCGCCGGCTTGGCGAGCGACACGCGCACCCAGTGCGCGCCGAAGTCGGTAATCAGCAATCGCGCGACCGCTTCGGCAAGCGCCTCCAGCAAGCGCACGCCGTGCGCCGCGAGCAGCGCATGCAGCGCCTCGCGCACCGCCGCGTAATTGATCGTATCTTCGATGCGATCGGTCGTGCAGGCACGAATGGACGGCACCCCGATCGCGAGATCCATGCGGATCGGCTGCAACACGTGCTGCTCGCTGCTGTCGATACCGATGATCGTCTGTCCCACGAAATTTTCGATGAACACGATGTCCATGCGCCCGGACGACGCGCCCGCCGAGGGCGCGTCGCGCCGCGCGGCCGGGCTTGACGCGTCGGCGTCGGCGCGGGCGCCGGAGAAACGGGCGAGACGAACGGTGTCGATACGATCCATGATGTGCTCCGCCGCGGCGCGGCAAGTGGTGGAACAGGTGAAGTCAGGTGTAATGGAACGGAATGCGGGACAGTTCAGCCACGGCGCGAAGCAATCTGCGCCGCGCCTGCAACACGCTCCCGCGTTCGGCTCCGGACGCGGCGCATGAAAAACGCATGAACGAACGCACATTCGAACGCACAATCGAACGCATAAGCGAACGCACAGGCACGCCACAAGCAGCCGCACCGAAGCCCTCCCCCGATAAAAGCAAAAATCGGGCGCGCCGTGCACAAGTAATGCGACTCCGTATTGATCGCAAACGTCATCGAGCGTAGAGTTTTAAGACAGCCTGACATCAGGACCGGTTTTCAGTGCGCATGCGGACGTCAGAATTCGCGGCGCAGGGGATGACAGTATCGATAAAAGCGGCGCTCGCGGCACGCTTAGCAAAGTGCCCGAATTGACGCAACGGAGACAAACCCCATGTCGTTGCTTGCTGATAGCAGTCTGCACGTCCGAGAAGTTCTGAACGTAGTCAATCATCAATTGGCGACGCGTCCAACGAGCGAACCCGTCGCTCAATCGTGGGCGCGCTGCATGAACGAGTTTCAGCTCGACCCTTCACGCTTTGTCACGCCGCCGATTCTCACCGAGTACGAACTGAGTGAACGCCGCGAGGCGCTCGGCGATCTGATCGCGTGCTCGAAGCTCGAGATGACCACGCTCTATCAGCAACTGGCCGATCCCGAACTCGCGGTGGTCCTCGTCGACGCCGGCGGCGTGATCGTCCATCAGGTTTCGTCGGTGCCGTTCGCCGAAGCGGTCGCGCCCGACGGCTTTCGCGTGGGCGCCCTGTGGAGCGAGCGCGAGGCGGGCACCAACGGCATGGGCACCTGTCTCGCCGAACGCGACTGCATCGCCGTCTGCCAGCACGAGCATTTCTATCCGCGCTATACGTCGCTCACCTGCTCGGCGGCGCCGATCTTCGACGATAGCGGCGAGATTGCCGGCGTGCTCGACGTGACGAGCCGCTCCAAGCTGTTGCAGCAGCACTCGCTGGTGCTGGTGGGCATGTCGCGGCAAATGATCGAAAACCGCTTGCTGGACTCGCGTTACCGGCATGCCAACATGATTCACTTCCATAGCCGCCCGGAATTCGTCGGCACGCTGCACGGCGGCAAGCTCGCCGTCGCGGACGACAGCACCGTGCTCGCCGCGAACCGCAGCGCGCTGTTTCAGCTCGGCTTTCGCAACTTGAGCGAATTGCGCGGACGGCGCATCGAGGAAGCCTTCAACGCCTCGCTCGAAGACATGATCGCGCGCAGCATTCGCGGCTCGTTCCATCCGGTCACCGTCTACAGCGCGAATGCGACCAACCGTTTCTTTCTCGTCGCGCAGACGCCGCAGAACCGCGCCGGGCGCGCCACCCGCGTGGCGCTCGCCAGTCCCGTGCCGCGCGCCGCGCCGCCCGAAAAGCGCCCGCCGCCCGCCCGGCTCGACGAAATCGCGCATCTGGAATTCGGCGACCCGCGCATGGCCTCGCAAATCCAGCTGGCCGCGCGCGTGATTCAGCGCAAGATCCCGATCGTGATCAGGGGCCAAACGGGCACCGGCAAGGAAGTGTTCGCCCAGGCATTGCACAGCATCAGCCCGCACTCGGCCGGCCCGTTCGTGCCGGTGAATTGCGCATCGTTGCCGGAGAATCTGATCGAAAGCGAGTTGTTCGGCTATCGCGCCGGCGCGTTTACCGGCGCGCAGCGCGAAGGGCGTCGCGGCAAGATCGTGCAGGCCAATACCGGCACGCTGTTTCTCGATGAAATCGGCGACATGCCGCTCGCGTTGCAAGCGCGGCTCTTGCGCGTGATCGAGGAACACGAGGTGACGCCGCTCGGCGCGGAAACGACCGTCAAGGTCAATTTTCAGCTCATCAGCGCGAGTCACCGCAATCTGCTCGAACTCGTGCATGGCGGGCAGTTCCGCGAGGATCTGTATTACCGGCTCAAGGGCGTCGAACTGAACCTGCCGCCGCTTTGCGAGCGGCTCGACAAACTCGCGCTGATCCACCATCTGCTCGAAAACGAATCCGGCGACGACGAACCGCCCGAGTTGACCGCCGAGGCCGAACACGCGCTCCTGACCTATGCGTGGCCCGGCAACATTCGCCAGTTGCGGCACGTGTTGCAAATGGCGATCGCGCTCAGTGACGGACAACCGATCCGCTGCGAGGACCTGCCCGTCGAAATCACGCAGCGCGCGCCGAGCGTCGGCATGCCGTCGGCGCCGAACGTTGCCGCCGCGGAGTTCGAAGCGCATCTGACCGACGACGCGGACCTCTCCGCGCTCAACGCGATCCAGTTGAACGAGCGCGAAACCGTGCTGTCGCTGCTCGACGAGCACCGCTGGAACGTCAGCAACGTCGCGAAGGCGCTCGGCATCAGCCGCAACACCCTGTACCGGAAGATGCGCCGGCTGCATATCCGGCTGTCGCACGACGGCACGCCGCTCGATGGCGCGCCGCCCGACGGGTCGCCCGACGATCCGTCCGATGGCATGCCGTACAACGGATCGTCGCCCGCCGCTGCCGCATGACCCAGGCACCCGCGCGTCACCTCAACGAGTTCAAGCCCGATGCGCGTTTTGCGTGGTGCGTGACCGGCTCCGGCCATATGATCGAGGAGTCCATCGCGCTCGCGCTCGAACTGCCGCGCGTGGACCTCTTTCTGTCCGCGGCCGGCGAGGAAGTGCTGCCGCTTTACGGCTGGCCGCTGCCGAAGCTGCGCAAGCATTTCCGCGTGCTGCGCGACAACAGCGCGAGCGGCGTGCCGGTCGGCATGCTGTATCACGGCGTCTATCACACGGTGGTGATCGCGCCCGCCACCAGCAACACCGTCGCCAAATGCGCGTTCGGCATCTCCGATACGCTGCCCACCAACATGTTCGCGCAGGCGGGCAAGCAATGCATTCCGGGCATTGTGTTTGCATGCGACACCGAACCGACCGTGATCACGCAAAGCCCGAACGAATGGGTGGAACTGCGTCCGCGGGCGATCGAACTCGACAACGTCGAGCGCCTGTCGCGCTTCGAATATACGACCCTCGTTCGCTCGCTGGACGAGCTGAAAGCGGCGCTCGGTGAACGCTTGTCGACGCTCGATCTGGTATGAGACGACCCCCACGCTCCCTGCGGTCGCTGCCCCCCGAGGGGGCGTCAGCACGCTTGGGGCGGCCCGGCGCGTACTTGAAACGACCCCCATGCTCCCTGCGGTCGCTGCCCCCCGAGGGGGCGTCAGCACGCTTGGGGGCGGCCCGGCGCGTACTGACCTGACCGACATGGACCACATCGTCTTCCTGACTGGCCGGCTCGCCGAGAAGAGCCTCGCACGCGTGCTCGACAGCATGGCGCCGACGCCGTTCAGTTGGGAGATCCGCGAAATCGGGCTACAGGTGGCCGCGTTGATGACGGCGGACATGATTCGCCGCCGCGTGGCCGCGCCGCTCGCGGCGCAGCGGGTGATCGTGCCCGGGCGCTGCCGCGGCGATCTCGACGCGTTGAGCGCGCACTACGGCGTGCCGGTGGAGCGCGGTCCCGAAGAGGTCAAGGATCTGCCGCAGTTCTTCGGTCGCGAGGCCAAGCCGATGGATCTGACGCACTACGAGACCGAGATTTTCGCGGAGATCGTCGATGCGCCGCGCCTCGATCTGGAAGCCATCGCAAAACGCGCGCGCGACTATGCCGCCCAGGGCGCCGACGTGATCGACATCGGCTGCCTGCCCGAAACACCGTTTCCTCATCTCGAAGACGCGGTTCGTCTGCTGAAGGCCGAAGGCTATCGCGTGAGCGTCGATTCGATGCGCAGCGAGGAACTGCTGCGCGGAGGCCGCGCGGGCGCCGACTATCTGATGAGCCTGAACCTCGACACGCTGTGGATCGCGGACGAAGTCCCGTCGACGCCGATTCTGGTCGCGCGCGATCAGCGCGAGCCGGCCTCGCTCGACGCCGCGATCGACCTGCTGTCCGCGCGCGGACGCGCGTTTCTCGCCGACCCGATTCTCGATCCGATCCCGTTCGGGCTCGCCGCGTCGATCGCGCGTTATGTCGGGCTGCGCGAGCGCTATCCCGACATCGCGATCATGATGGGCATCGGCAACGTAACCGAGTTGACCGAAGCCGATACGAGCGGCATCAACGCGGTGCTGCTCGGCATGGCCGCGGAGCTTCGCGTGAGCGCGGTGCTCACGACCGCCGTGAGCCTGCATGCGCGGCGGGCCGTGCGCGAGGCCGACGTCGCGCGCCGCGTGATGCATGCCGCGCGCGAAGCGCAAGTGCTGCCGAAAGGCATCAACGGCGATCTCGCCACGGTTCACGCGAAACGCCCGTTTCCCTACAGCGCCGCGGAAATCGACGACTTCGCCCGCGAGGTGCGCGATCCGAATTTCCGCGTGCAGGTGAGCGATGACGGCATCCACGTCTACAACCGCGACGGCCATCGCGTGGCGGACGACCCCTTCGCGCTCTATCCGCAACTGAATCTGGAGAGCGACGGCGGCCACGCGTTCTACATGGGCGTGCAGCTCGCCCGCGCGGAAATCGCCTGGCGCCTCGGCAAGCGCTTCGATCAGGACCAGCCGCTCGACTGGGGCTGCGCGGTCGACCGGCCCGAACAGGACCTCGCCGCATGGTGCGCACCCGGCGAGACGATGAAGAAACGCTAGCGCCTGCCGGTTGAGGTACTCGCTTCGGGCACCCGCCTGAAGTGGCCGCGTGAAGTGCCAGCCTCGACTACCCGCTTCAGTGCGTCACGGCGAAGCCCGCGGCATCGTTCAGATCAACACCCAAATTGACATTGCCAAGCGCCAGTTCGGCGCGCATCCCGCCGATCGCCTGCGCATAGTTATCCGCGCCGAACACAGCCGAACCCGCGACGAACACATCCGCGCCCGCGGCCGCGATCGCCGCGATGTTCGACGCCTTCACGCCGCCATCCACTTCGATCAGCAACGGCCGTCCGGTGCGCTGCATCGTCGCGTCGACCGACTTGCGCAGGCTGCGCAGCTTCTCCAGCGTTTCGGGAATGAAGGCCTGCCCGCCGAACCCCGGATTCACCGACATCACCACCACCACGTCGAGCATTTCCATCACATGATCGAGCACCGCGAGCGGCGTGGCCGGATTGAGCGCCAGTCCCGCGCGCGCGCCGTTGGCCTTGATCAGTTCGATGGTGCGGTGCACGTGCAGCGACGCTTCGGGATGAAAGCTGATCGTGTTCGCGCCCGCCTCCGCGAACGCGAGCACGAGCGGATCGACGGGCATCGTCATCAGATGCACGTCGATCGGCACCGGCGTATGCGGCCGGATCGCCGCGCACACGAGCGGCCCGACCGTGAGGTTCGGCACGTAGTGGTTGTCCATCACGTCCAGATGGATCCAGTCCGCGCCGGCCGCGCTTACGTCGCGGATCTCGTCGGCGAGACGGGCGAAATCCGCCGACAGCAGCGACGGGGCGATCAGGAAGTCGCGCATGACCGTTTCCTCTCGATGTGGGTTCAGTGGTAGCGGCGCGCCATCGCCTCGAGCGGCAGCGGCTTGATGCGCGGCGCCTGCCCCGCGCAGCCGAACGCCTCGAAGCGCTCGACGCACACGGCGCTCGCCGCCGCGGTCGCGGCCTTCAACGCGGCGCGCGGATCGAACTCGGAACGCGCATTCGCCATCGACTTGCGCATCGCGCCGCTCATCGCGAGGCGGATGTCGGTGTCGATATTCACCTTGCGCACGCCATGCGCGATGCCGCGCCGGATCTCCTCGACCGGCACGCCGTAAGTCACCGGAATCTCGCCGCCGTATTCGCGGATGATCGCGAGCCATTCCTGCGGCACCGACGACGAGCCGTGCATCACCAGATGCGTGTTCGGAATCCGCTCATGAATCTCGACGATGCGGTCGATCGCCAGAATGTCGCCGGTCGGCTGGCGGCTGAACTTGTACGCGCCGTGCGAGGTGCCAATCGCAATCGCCAACGCATCGACGCCGGTGGCTTCGACGAAAATCTGCGCCTCGTGCGGATCGGTGAGCAGATCGTCGCGCGAGAGTTTGCCTTGCGCACCGACGCCGTCCTCCTCGCCCGCCTCGCCGGTTTCGAGCGAACCGAGACAACCCAGCTCGCCCTCCACGGAAACGCCCACCGCATGCGCGGACTCCACCACGCGGCGGCTCACGTCGACGTTGTAGTCGTAGCCGGCCGGCGTTTTCTGGTCGGGCAGCAGCGAGCCGTCCATCATCACCGACGTGAAGCCCGAACGGATCGCCTGCTGGCACACCGCCGGGCTCGCGCCATGATCCTGATGCAGCACGAGCGGAATATCGGGGTGCGCCTCCAGCGCAGCCAGGACGAGATGCCGCAAATACGGTTCGCCCGCATATTTGCGCGCCCCTGCCGACGCCTGCAGGATCACCGGGCTCGCGGTGGCCTCGGCGGCCTGCATGATCGCGTGAATCTGCTCCATGTTGTTGACGTTGAACGCCGGCACGCCGTAGCCGTGCTCGGCCGCGTGGTCCAGTAGTTGCCGCAGTGCTATGAAGGCCATCGCAAACTCCTTGAGCTCTTATCGAATGAAACGGATCATGGCGCGCCATGCGCGACGCGGCGGGCTTCGTCCACCACCGCCTGCGCGGTCAGATTGAAGTGCGTGAACAGCGCGGCGGCGGGCGCCGATTCGCCGAACGAATCGATGCCGACCACGCCGCCCTCCAGTCCGACGTATTGCCGCCAGAACGCGGTCACGCCCGCTTCCACCGCGACCCGAGGCACACCCGGCGGCAACACCGCATCGCGCCATGCGCGCGGCTGCCGGTCGAACACGCTGGTGGAAGGCATCGAGACGACCCGCGCGGCGATGCCGGCTTCGGCAAGCGGCGCGACGGCGTCGAGTGCGAGCGCGACTTCCGAACCGGTCGCGATCAGCACGACGCGCGGCTGCGACGCGGAATTGTCCGGCCAGTCGCGCAGCACATAACCGCCTTGCTCGACGGCGTCGATCTGTTCGCCGCTACGCGCCGCGAACGGCAGGTTCTGCCGGCTCAGCAGCAGGCACGACGGCCCGTCGCGTTCGACCGCTTGCGCCCAGGCCTGCGCCGTTTCGACCGTGTCGCACGGACGCCAGATGTCGAGCCCCGGAATCAGTCTGAGGCTCGCCGCATGTTCCACCGCTTGGTGTGTCGGGCCGTCCTCGCCGAGACCGATCGAATCGTGTGTGAACACGAAGATCGCGCGCGTTTTCATCAGCGAGGCCATGCGCAAAGCGTTGCGCGAGTAGTCGGAAAACGTGAGGAACGTGCCGCCGAACGGAACATGCCCGCGATGCAGCGCAATGCCGTTCATCAGCGCGCTCATGCCGAATTCGCGCACGCCGTAGTGCAGATAGTTGCCGCCTTGCAGGCCGCCGTCGTCGGCATGCACGTCGACGGCGCTTTTCCAGTTGGTGAGATTGGAGCCGGTCAGGTCGGCCGAGCCGCCCAGAAACTCGGGCAGGACGCGCGCGAGCACGGCGATGGTCTGCTGCGAGGCCTTGCGCGTCGCAATCGATTCCGCCGCGCAGTCGGCGTCGCGCACCATCGCGCGGACCGCGTCGCGCCATTGCGCGGGCAGCGTGCCCTGGGTCCGGCGTTCGAATTCGGCCGCCTCGGCGGGGTAATGCTTGCGATAGGCTTCGAAGCGCTGCGTCCACTCCGCTTGCGCGGCGGCGCCCCGCTCGCTTGCGTCCCATAACGTGCGGACCTCGCCCGGCATTACGAAGGGCGGATGTGGCCAGCCGAGCGCGCGCCGGGTCGCGCCGATCTCGTCGGCGCCGAGCGGCGCGCCGTGCACGTCGTGGGTGCCGGCTTTCGACGGCGAACCCTTGCCGATCACCGTCTTGCAGCAGATCAGCGTCGGCTTGCCCGCCGCGCGCGCGTCCTGCAAGGCGCGATCGACCGCGTCGACGTCATGGCCGTCCACCGCGCGCACCACGTGCCAGCCATACGCGGCGAAGCGCGCCGGCGTGTCGTCGGCGAACCACTGCTGAACGTGGCCGTCGATCGAAATGCCGTTGTCGTCGTACAGCACCGTGAGCTTGTCGAGCTTCAACGTGCCCGCGAGCGACGCGGCCTCGTGCGAGATGCCTTCCATCAGACAGCCGTCGCCGGTGAACACGTAGGTGCGGTGATCGACGATCGCATGGCCGGGCCGGTTGAACTCGCGTGCGAGCAGCGCCTCGGCGAGCGCCATGCCGACCGCGTTCGCGAGACCTTGCCCGAGCGGACCCGTGGTGGTTTCGACGCCGGGCGTCACGCCCACTTCGGGATGCCCCGGTGTCTTGCTGTGCAACTGGCGAAAGCGCTTCAACTCGTCGATCGGCAAGTCATAGCCGCTCAGATGCAGCAAGCCGTACAACAGCATCGAGCCGTGTCCGTTCGACAACACGAAGCGGTCGCGGTCGGGCCACGCCGGATCGCGCGGATTGTGCTTCAGATGCCGGTCCCACAACGCGACCGCAATCTCGGCCATGCCGAGCGGCATGCCCGGATGGCCGGACTTCGCCGCTTCCACCGCATCGATCGCGAGCATGCGCAGCGCGTCGGCCATGAGCCGGGTCGCGGGCGCACCAACAGATTCTGCAACGGCACTCATGAAAGTGTCTCCTTGCACGAAATAGAAAAACGGGTCCCGCCGTGGCTTGCCGATCGCCCCGCGCTCAGGCGCGCGCCTGCCGGTCGATCAGTTGCAGAATCATCGGCGTGAAAATCAGTTGCATCGCGAGGCCCATCTTGCCGCCCGGAACGACGATCACATTGGGGCGCGACATGAACGAGTCGTGCAGCATCGTCAGCAGGTACTGGAAGTCGATGCCCTTCGGCCGCGCGAAGCGGATCACGACGAAGCTCTCGTCCGGCGCCGGAATCTCGCGGGCGGTGAAGGGATTCGAGGTATCCACGGTCGGCACGCGCTGAAAGTTGACATGCGTGCGGGAGAATTGCGGACAGATGTAGTTCACGTAATCGGGCATGCGCCGCAGGATCGTATCGACCACCGCTTCGTGCGAGTAACCGCGCATGTTCTGATCGCGGTGCAGCTTCTGAATCCATTCGAGGTTGATGATCGGCACCACGCCGATCAGCAGATCCGCATGCCGCGCGACGTCGATTTTGTCGGTCACCGCCGCGCCGTGCAGCCCCTCGTAGAACATCAGATCGGTGCCGGGCGTCACCTCCTCCCACGGCGTGAAGGTGCCGGCGTCCTGCTTGTAGAGCCGCGATTCGCCTTCGTCGTGCACGTAGTGGCGCAACTTGCCCGTGCCGCTTTCGCCGTAACTGGCGAACAGCGTCTCCAGTTCTTCGAGCAGATTCGCCTCGGGTCCGAAATGGCTGAAGTTCGGCGCGCCGTCGCGCTCGTGCTCCTTCATCGCCTCGCGCATGCCGTTGCGGTCGTAACGGTGAAAGGCGTCGCCCTCGACGATCTGCGCGTTGATCTTCTCGCGCCGAAAGATGTGGGTGAAGCTTTTCATGACGGTCGTGGTGCCGGCGCCGCTCGAACCGGTTACCGCGATGATCGGGTGTTTGAGGGACATACGCTTGTCTCCGGAAGGTAATGTTCTTTTCGGCTGCTGGCTGCGCCGCTGCCGCGCGGATTACGCGCGCACGCGGGTTGCCCGGGTCACGCGCGTCACGCGCGTCACGCCGTGAAGTCGGGCAAAAACAGCGAGCGCCGGTTGAAAAGCGGCGACGAAAACGGCTTGTCCTCGCCACGGTCGTATTCGCCGTGATACCGGCCGATGCGCTCCACCTCGTTCTTCGAACCGAGGATCACGGGCACGCGCCCATGCAGCGTGGCCGGCACGACATCGAGTATCCGTTCGCGTCCGGTGATCGACAGGCCGCCCGCCTGCTCGATCAGAAAACTCATCGGGTTCGCTTCGTAGAGCAGGCGCAGGCGTCCTTCCATCGCCGGTGTCTTGGAGTCGCGCGGGTACATGAACACGCCGCCGCGCATCAGGATGCGATGCACTTCCGCGACCATCGACGCGATCCAGCGCATGTTGAAGTCGCTCGCGCGGCAACCGCTGCGGCCGTCCTTGCACTCCTGCACGTAGCGGCGCACGGGCGGCTCCCAGAAGCGCTCGTTCGACGCGTTGATCGCGAACTCCACGGTGTCCTCGGGAATGCGGATGTTCGAATGCGTGAGCACGAAATTGCCGATGTCGCGCTCCAGCGTGAAGCCATGCGTGCCGTTGCCGACCGACAGCACGAGCATGGTCGACGGACCATAGACGGCGTAGCCGGCCGCGACTTGCTCGCAACCGGGCCGCAGGAACGCGGCCTCGCCGACCGGCGCTTCCTTGTCGCCGTGATTGCGCAGCACCGAGAAAATCGAGCCCACCACGCCGTTGATGTCGATGTTCGACGAGCCGTCGAGCGGATCGAAGGCGAGCAGATAGTCGCCGCGCGGATAGCCGGGCGGAATCGCGTAGACGGTCTCCATTTCCTCCGACGCCATCGCGGCGAGCAAACCGTCCCACTCGCATTGCTGCACGAAAATCTCGTTGGTCGCGACGTCGAGCTTCTTCTGCTCCTCGCCATGCGTGTTGATGCTTTGCGCCGAACCGTAATTGCCGCCGAGCGCGCCCTTGGTGAGCATCGCCGAGATCGACTTGATCGCCGCGGCCACGTCGATGAGCAGCGCCGAGAGCCCCGCCGTCTCCGTCGTCCCCGCAGGAGAGGGCTGGCGGTCGAGCGTGTCGATCAGGAACTTCGAAAGGGTCGTACGTCCGTCTTGCATGGCGATCTCCTGAAGGATTGTTGTCGTTCAGCCTGGCGGCGCCTGAAAGGCGCGCGGCGCTGGCGGGGATGCGGACGCGGACGCACAAGCGGCGTCGCTCCCGGCCTCGGCGGACGGCTCGTCGAATACGCGGCTCGCGCGCACGTCGGCGGCGCCGATCAACGTGAGCGCGGCGGCGTCGATCGGCGCGCCGCCCTTCATCGCGTTGGCGAACAGGCGATTGGCCTGGCGCAGCCGCGCGCGGTCGAGCGCATTGCGCACCGAACGGGCGTTGGCGAAATTCGGCTGACGGATGCGCAGCGCAAGGTACTCGGCGAAAGCGCGCCGCGAGTCGGCGTCGAAGCGGTAGTGCATCGTCGCGAGCATGCGCTCGGCGATGTCGAGCAGTTCCGCTTCCTCGTAATCGGGGAACGTGATGTGATGCGCGATCCGGGAACGGAAACCCGGATTGCTTTCGAAGAAGATTTCCATCCGCGACGCGTAGCCCGCGAGAATCACCACCAGATCGTCGCGCTGGTTTTCCATTGTCTGCAGCAGGATTTCGATCGCTTCCTGGCCGTAGTCGCGCTCGTTCTCGGGGCGATACAGGTAATACGCTTCGTCGATGAACAGCACGCCGCCCATCGCGCGCTTTAGCACATCGCGCGTTTTCGGCGCGGTATGGCCGATGTATTGACCGACGAGGTCGTCGCGCGTCACCGAAACCAGATGATTGCGGCGAATGTAGCCGAGCCGGTGCAGCACTTCGGCCATGCGCAGCGCGACCGTGGTCTTGCCCGTGCCGGGATTGCCGGAGAAACACATGTGCAGGGTCGGCGCGCCGCTCGCGAGGCCGAGCGAATCGCGGGCGCGCTCCACCAGCAGATGAGCGGCGACCTCGCGAATGCGGGTCTTGACCGGCACGAGTCCGACCAGGTCGCGGTCGAGTTCGGCGAGCACGTCGCCGATGCCGGAGTCGCGATACAGCGCCGCGAGATCGATATGCGGCGGCTCCTGACGCGAATCCTGCGCGCCGGCTCGTGCAACGGACGGCGCATGCGTGTCCACTACGGCAGCTTCGGTCATTGCATCTCCTTGTTCATACCATTCGCGCGGTGATCGACGCGGTGAGCGATGCGGTGATCGATACAGCGACTCATGCACCGCACCGCATCCAATTACCGTGCCGGGCCGTAGCGCTCACCCGCGGGCCGGTCGCCCGCATAGCTCGACAGTCCATAGCGCTGCACGCGCCCCGCGCCATCCTGCCGCGTGAGACGGAAACCCGGCTCGTCCTCCGGCCGGTTGACGATGAACGACAGGCGCATCGTCTCGAAGGTGCGCTCCGAATCGAACGCATTGACCTTGATGTAGTGCTGCGGCCACGCCGCGCGGCATGCCCTCACCTCCTGCAACACGCCGGCCGCATCGCGCAGATCGAACATGGGCAAGCCCCACATTTCCCAGTACGTATTGCGCGGATGCGGGTCGTCGGTGTATTCCACCGAGCAGGCCCAGCCCTGGCTCAACGCATAGTCGATCTGCAAGCCGATCTCCTCGTCGGTCAATTCCGGCAAGAAGGAAAATGTGCCTTGTGTAATGCGCATGGCGAACCTCGTTGATTGATGTGACGGCCTGAATCGGGTCGACAGTTGTCCAACGCAGTGCGGCGGCACTGCTGTCGTTCCCGCGATAACGATTGCCGTGAATGCGGCGTTTTACGCGACGCTCGGCGTGGCGGCGAAGTCGGGCGTGTCGGTCGATGCGTAGTTGAAGCTCACGTCCCGCCACGTATCGAGCGCCTGCTTGAGCGGCGTGCACCAGCGCGCGGCGGCTTCGAGAATCTCGGGGCCCTCGTTCACGATGTCGCGGCCCTCGTTGCGCGCCTTCACCATCGATTCGAGCGCGACGCGGTTCGCCACGGCGCCCGCCTGAATGCCGGCCGGATGCCCGATCGTGCCGCCGCCGAATTGCAGGATCGCGTCGTCGCCGAACAGATCGAGCAGTTGATGCATCTGTCCCGCGTGAATCCCGCCCGAGGCGACCGGCATAATCTTGCGCAAGCCGGCCCACGGCTGATCGAAGAAAATACCGCGCGACAGGTCCACTTCGTTGTGCGCGTCGCGGCACACGTTGTAATACCCCTGTACCGACAATGGATCACCTTCGAGCTTGCCGACCGCCGTGCCCGCATGCGCATGATCGACGCCCGCCATGCGCAGCCACTTGGCGATCACGCGAAACGAAATGCCGTGATTGCGTTGCCGCGTGTACGTGCTGTGACCGGCGCGATGCAGATGCAGGATCATGTCGTTCTTGCGCGCCCAACGCGACATCGATTGAATCGCGGTCCAACCGATGACGAGGTCGATCATCACGATGCACGAGCCGAGCTCCTTGGCGAATTCGGCGCGCTCGTACATGTCCTCCATCGTGCCGGCCGTCACGTTCAGATAATGGCCCTTCACCTCCCCCGTTTCCGCTTGCGCGCGGTTCACCGCTTCCATCGAAAACAGAAAACGGTCGCGCCAGTGCATGAAGGCCTGCGAGTTGATGTTCTCGTCGTCTTTCAGGAAATCGAGTCCGCCTCTGAGCCCCTCGTACACCACGCGGCCATAGTTCTTGCCCGACAAGCCGAGCTTCGGCTTGACCGTCGCGCCGAGCAGCGGCCGTCCATATTTGTCGAGCCGTTCGCGTTCGACGACGATGCCGGTCGGCGGCCCCTGAAAGGTCTTCAGATACGCCACCGGTATGCGCATGTCCTCGAGACGCAGCGCCTTGAGCGGCTTGAAACCGAATACGTTGCCGATGATCGACGCCGTGAGGTTGGCGACCGAGCCCTCCTCGAACAGATCGAGTTCATAGGCGATGTACGCGAAGTACTGCGGTTCGCCGGAGGACGACGACGGCACCGGATCGACGCGGTAAGCCTTGGCGCGATACATGTCGCAAGCGGTGAGGCGGTCGGTCCACACCACGGTCCACGTTGCCGTGGACGATTCGCCGGCCACGGCGGCCGCCGCTTCCTCCGGCTCGACGCCGGGTTGCGGCGTGATGCGAAAGAGCGCGATCACGTCGGTGTCTTTCGGTATGTAATCCGGCTGCCAGTAACCCATTTCGCGGTATTTCATGACACCCGCGGCGTAGCGTTCGCGCGGCTTGCCCGAACTGCCAGGATTGCCCGGTTTTTGCGAATCAAGTGCTGTCTCGATCACCGGTTGACTGAAATCGTTCATGACGTATCCTCGATTGTGGCAAGCGCGCTGCCGGGAGAACGAAGCGCTTGAGTTGCACTGTAGACAAGGGCGTCATCATTGGGAATTCACGATTTAATTTGGCAGAGTTAACCGATCCATTATCAACTGCGCATCACGAAACACGTTTTCATGAAATGCGTTTTCAACCCACGCCGATATTCCACGCGACGATTTCAAATGGCGTGACAGGAGGACAGAAACCTTCGAATCGTAATGGAACACTTTGCTTCGGGATCGGGACACTGCGCGGCCGGCGATTTGCAAACCCGCACGAGCGGCATGCCGATGCAATTCGGCGTATGCTGTATTTCGCGCGAACCGCCTGCCGCCCGCGCGTTGCAGTACAGCGCCCGGCATGGAGTTTGCGTAGTCAGCAACGCCGATGCAGCCCGGCATCACGCTCGGTTCACGGCGCAACGATGTGTCAACCACATGGAGGAACACATATGCAATGGACGACACCTAGCTACACCGATATGCGCTTTGGTTTTGAAATCACGATGTATATCGCGACGCGTTAAGCCCGCACGGGCCGCATGCGCGGCCCTTTCGCGGATCACTTTTCTCTTTAGCTGAATCGGCCGGCCTTTCGGCGCTGTCACGACTCACGTTCCATCATGATCCACGAAACGATCGTCACCACGGCAGCGTGCGATGGCCGTCCTCACATAGCGCCGATGGGGGCGCGTTACGAGGGCGAGTTCGTCATTCTTTCCCCGTTTCGCCCGTCGACCACACTCGACAATATCGTCGCGTCGCGCGCGGCGGTTCTGAATTTCACCACCGACGTCCGCGTTTTCGCGGGCTGCGTCACGCATTGCGCGACCGATTGGCCCACGGTCGCCGCCACTCGCGTCGCGAGTATCCGGCTGGCGGAGTCGCTCGCGCATGCCGAACTCGAACTCGATGAACTGCGCGACGACAACCAGCGCCCGGTGCTGCGCATGAAGTGCGTGCACCGCGAGAATCACGCGCCGTTCGCCGGTTTCAACCGCGCTCAGGCGGCGGTGATCGAAGGCGCGGTGCTGGTGAGCCGGCTCTTCATGCTGCCGGCCGACAAGGTCGACCGCGAAATGGCTTACCTGCAGATCGCCATCGACAAAACCGCGGGCGATGCCGAGCGCACCGCCTGGGGCTGGCTCACCTCCGCGATCGCGCGACACCGCGCGAGCCTCGATTCCGCCGGCGGTTCGTCCGCCGAACTCGTGTCCCACTAGTCTTTCGGAGAACCCGATGACCGCATTGCTCGCGAGCGTCCGCTCGCACGAGGAGGCGTTCGACGCCGCCCAGGCCGGCGCCGAGCTGATCGACCTGAAGGAGCCGAACGCGGGCGCGCTCGGCGGCCTGTCGATCGGCGACATCACGAATATCGCGCGTCATCTACGCGCCCGTTACCCGGTCAAGCCGATCAGCGCGACGATCGGCGACGTGCCGGCCGAAGCGCTCGACGAGATCGCCGCGCGCGTCATCGAGGTCAGCGAGGCGGGCGTCGATTATGTGAAAGTGGGCGTGGCGCCGGGACCGGCCGCGCGGCGTTGCCTCGAACACCTCGCGAATCTGCCGGCGACCGTCGTGCCGGTGCTGCTGTGCGACGGCGGCATGGACGGCGAACTGGTCGCCTACGCGGCCACGCTCGGATTCGTGGGCGTGATGTTCGACACCGAGGGCAAGGACGGCAACACGCTGTTCGATCACGTGGACAGCGAATCGCTGGGGCAATGGCTGCGGCTGATCCGCGAGCAGGGCGCGATGAGCGGCATCGCCGGTTCGCTCGGCTGGGCGCAGCTCGCGCAGATCAGGGCGCTGGCGCCGGATTTCGCGGGCTTTCGCACGGCCTTGTGCGTGGATGGGCGCCGCTCGCGGCTCGATCCGCAACGGGTCGCCGACCTGGCCGGCGCGCTGCACAGTGCAAGCGGTGATAGGGGTCTTGCGGGCGCTACTTCGGGCTCGGGCGTTTCTTCGGACGCGGCCCGTTTGTAGGATTCTTCTCCCGGCGCATGGTGCGGCGCTCGTGCCGCCCATGCTGCTCATCCACGGATGTCCGCTTGCCGACTACGTCACCGGCATGTTCAGCAGCCGGTCGCGCATCAACGCCACGTTGTCCTTGTTGAGCAATTCCACCACGTAATTCGCGTCGTTCACATAGTCGACGAAACGGCGGTCCACCACGCCCGTTGCCGCCAGCGTTTCAAGCCGTTCGTCCTCGAAGATCGGACATGACTTCACCACGATCAGCCGCTCGGCGTTGAGCATCGTCGAGAGCCAGGCGGCGAGGCTGTCGGAGGTCGTGTCCCAGTTGCTCATCGCGTCGGGCGTGTCGCGCATCAACGCGGTCGGCACCCATACGGCGACATGGCCGTCGCGCAACGCGCGGCGAATCTTGGCCTCGCTCGACGCGAGCACGAGTTCGGGCCGCACGCCTTGCATCATGATCGCGTACTGCGTCATCGCGAGCAGACACATGTTGTGCGCGACGAGATCGTCGAAACGCCACTCGCTCTGATATTGCCGCACCTTGTCGGCGAAATCGCCGCCGCCGGGCACGATCACGACGCGCCCGCCGCCCACCTCGCATAGCTCGTCGAGCCAGTTGCGCAGCGTCGGCTCGTGACTCAGGCTGCCCCCGATCTTGACCACCCACATGACCGTTGTCCTCGTTTCCGATTAACTGCGTTGGTGTGTTCGCTGCATGTTCGTTGCGGGTGCCTTCACCTGCTGATTGGCTCGCGCGTTCGAGCGCTGTCTGACAAACCTCGCGTCGTGCTGTGCCGCGTGCCGTCCGACGCGCGGCTCATCGCGCTTCGGCTCATGCCGCCCGCGATATCGCGCCCTACCTGTCACACCCAAAAAGCTCACGCCGTGCTGTTCCGCGTGCCGTCCATCGCGCGGCTCATCGCGCCGCGGCTCATGCCGCCCGCGATACCGCGCCCTACCTGTCACACCCCAAAAGCTCACGCCGTGCCGTTCCGCCTGCCGTCCATCGCGCGGCTCATCGCGCCGCGGCTCATGCCGCCCGCGATACTGCGCCCGCGCCGTCGCGGCCCGCATGCCGGTCGTGCGCGGCCGCGAGCAGCGCCACCGCCACGCTCGGCGCGCAAGTCGCGGCCCACTCCGAGCATGCGTCGGGAACGCCCGCCAGCGCGCCGAAATCGACATAGCCGCGCGCCTCCTCACGCGCCAGCGCCGCCACGAGGAAGCGTCCGCAGCCCGCGCCCACCAGCGGCGCGGCGGCCAGCTCGGGATGCGCCGCCGTCACGCGCGCGAGGTTCACGCCGATCTCGCGCAATTGCAGTTCGCGCCAGCGCAGCGCGAACCGGCGCCATTCGGCAGGCTCCGTTTCGTAGGCGTCGCGGCCGATCATCCGCGCGATCCGCGCACGGCTCGCGGCTTCCGTCTTCGGTCCCTGGTCGGCGCTCGGATAGAGGTCGTAGTGCGGCTCCAGTTCGCCGGTCAGCCGATAGACATCCGCGCTCGTCGCGAACCATTCGTTCATCACGTTGACGGCCGCGCCCGCGAATTCGATGCGGTGCGCGATCCCGCACAACGGCGTGCGCACAACACCCTGGTAGACCAGTTCGCCGGTCGCGAGCCGCCCGGCATCGGTCGCGGCGCGCGCGACGACGCGCCCGCCAGCGATCGGAATGATGTCGGTGGTCGTGCTGCCGATGTCGATGAGCAGCGCGTCGGCTGCGCGCGTGGCGACCCAGTGCGCGGTGGCGAGCCAGTTCGCGGAGGCAACGTCACGCCAGTTGGCGGCGCAGTCTTGCGGCGCGAGCCAGCCGATTTCGCCTGCATAAAAACGCAACTGTGCGCCCGGTTGTGAGCCTGCCTGTGCGCCTGCCTGTGCGCCTGCTTGTGCATCTGATCGTGAGCCCAACCGCGCGTGCGTTTGCGACTGCACCGGCGCATGCGAGCGCGGCGCGAGCCGCTGCGCGAGCGTGCCGGCAATCGCCCGCACGCCTGCGGCGCGGTCGGGGAACAGGTCGACCATCTCGCCCGTCATCGTCACCGCGTGCCGCGCGGCGGCCGTGTTCGCGGCCGGCCAGCGCTCGAACACGAGGTCGATCGTCCGCTCCAGATGTTCGAGTCCCTGCCACAGCGGACACGCCCATTGCGCGACGTCGAGCACCGCGCCGCCGGCATCGGCCATCGACACCTTCACGTGCGCGCCGCCCACATCCCAGCCGAAAATCGCGCCATCGACGCCCGCATCGCTCGCATGCGCTGCCTGCGCCGCGCTCACGGCCGCGCTCCACAGGCCGTCTCGGAGCCGTGCGGGCGCGCCGCCGCGCTTCTGTCGATGCGCGCCCCATGCGCCGCCAGCAACGCGCGCGCGAGATTGCCGCCGAGCGACGCGGACAGCCCCGCATACGCGACGGTCAACCGCGGATTGACCTCGATCACCACGGGGCCGCGCTCGGGATGCCACACCACGTCGATGCCGGCAAAGCCGCGCAAGCCGGGCAGCGCCGCATACACGCGCTGCGCGAGGTCGCCGAGCACACGGCCCTGGTCGCCGAGACGATCGATCTGGTTCACCATCACGCCGTCGAATTCGACGATCCGCGGTTGCGGTCCGCTTGCGTCGGCTCCGCTCAAACCGATCTGCTGCCGGTTGATGCTGATGAGCTCGGCGCGGTCCTCGTGACAGATCAGCGAGAGACTGAGCGGCTCGCCGTCGACCCATTCCTGAAGCACCGGATTGCGTCCGGCGGCGGCACGCGCATCGTATTCCGCGCAGGCATCGGCGAAACGGTCGAACACGAACGTGTCGAGACCGCCCGCGCCGTCGTCCGGTTTCACGACCCAGCGGCCGGCGAACGGATGACGCTCCGAACGCGCATCGGCTTGCCCCGGTTCGAGCGCGGGCGTCGTCGCGATGCCATGCGCCGCGAGACACGCGGCGGTCACGCTCTTGCTCGACGCCGCGCGAATCGCTTCCTTCGCGCAACCGAGCCAGCGCGCCGTGCCGACCGCATCGTAAAGATGCAGCAGCAAGCCGTCGCATTCGGGCGCGATGATCCACGCGTAATCGTGTTCGCGCGCCACTCTTGCGACGAAGGCCGTCATCGATTCGCCCGGCGCGGCCCTACAATGGGCCAGCGCCGGGTCGACGGTTTCGAAGCGCGAACTGGCGAACGTCACCTGCACGCCGTCGAGTTCGCGCAGATCCGCGACCAGCGCGTCGCGCATCACCCGCCCCTCGACGATCAACGCGCTCAGGTCGGCGAGACTGCCCGCGCCGGCCAGCGCCGGGTCGATGCCGCCGCCAGTGAGATACTCATAGACAAAGATCTTGGTCAAAGGAGCACGCCCCCAATGCAGGTGATACCGGTTCTCGATCTGCTCGACGGCCACGTCGTGCGCGCGGTGCGCGGCGAGCGGACCGCTTATCTGCCGATCCAGTCGCCGCTCGCCGCCACCAGCGAGCCGCTTCACATCGCCCGTGCGCTCATTGCCGCAAGCGGCGCGCGCACGCTCTATATCGCCGACCTCGGCGCCATCCTTCAACGCGGCGCCCATGTCGCGACGCTCGCCATGCTGCGTGCCGCCCTCCCCGGCATCGACATCTGGCTCGATGCGGGCTATGCCGACTTTGCGTCGATGCGCTCGCTATTCGACAGCATCGAGCGCCTCACTCACATTCAGCACATCGAGCAGAGCGGCCCGGCTCAATCGCGCATCGGCGACCACAACGCCCCCAACGACCACTCGACTCACGATCTCGCGGCCCTCGTGCCCGTGTTCGGCACCGAGTCGCTGCGCGACCTTCACGCGCTGCAAGCGGCCGAGGCTGCCGGCCTCTCGCCCATTCTTTCGCTCGATCATCGCGCCGGCCAGTTGCTTGCCGACCCTGCGTTCGAACCCACATCGTCATGGTGGCCCGGCCGGGTGATCGCCATGACGCTCGACCAGGTCGGCAGCTACGACGGTCCCGACCTGCGCACCGTCGAGCGCATCCGCTCGAACGCGCCCGCGGGCACCGCCGTGATCGGCGCGGGCGGCATTCGCGATCGAGCCGATCTGAGCGCGGCGGCGCGGACTGGCGCCACCGGATGGCTGGTGGCGTCCGCACTGCATGATCGCCAGATCGGCCTCCCGCTCTTCGAATCCACGTAGCAGGCTATACAAAATCCATGCCAATCGCGGGACAACGCACGGCGGTAAACAAACAGAAAGCAATGCGGCCGCGTGTGACACTCTGCTCCAGATCGGCACACAACCTGTGCGGCGCACCGGGGTTTCGGCGCTGTCGATGCCACAGCGGCCGACGCACGCAAGCCGCATGCAATGCGAGTGCCACGACCGTCCGATCCTTTTAAGCACACGGCCACATTAGCGGTGCGCGATTCGATCCGCGCGAGCGTCGTTGCACTATCGCGGCCATCGGCATGGAGCTTGCTAAAACGAAGCCATGCACCTTCCACCGACCGATCCGTCGAACACGAGCCCCTCGGGCGCGGCCAACGTGCCCGCCTTGTCGACCACGCGCGACTGGACCTGTCCGTTCTGCCCGCTGCTGTGCGACGACCTGGTCGTCAATGCGCACGACGACGCCACGCTCAGCGTGCCCGACACCGATTGCCCGCGGCTCGCCGACGCGCTCACGTGCTACGGCGCGAGCGACGCGCAGTGCGCGAGCAGCATCGACGGACAGGACGCCAATCTCGACGACGCGCTCACTCATGCGGCGCGGATGCTGTCGAACGCGCGCCGTCCGCTGTTCGGCGCGCTCGCCACCGACGTCGCCGGCGCACGCGCGTTGTACACGCTCGCGGCCGGTTGCGGCGCGATCCTCGATCATTTGCATGGCGACGCGATGAGCGCCGCGACACTCGCGTTGCAGGATCGCGGCTCGTTCTTCACGACGCTCTCCGAAGTGCGCAGCCGCGCCGATCTGCTGGTGTTTTTCGGCTGCCAGCCGTCGCGGCGCTATCCGCGTTTTTACGCGCGCACGCTGGAGGGCACCGAAGGCACGCGCGACCTGGTGTTCGTCGGTTGCGAGCCGGACCCTGCCGCGAGCGCGTTCGCGCAAGCGCGCGTCGAAGCGATCCTGCCGGACGCCGATCCGTATCACACGCTCGCGCAATGGTCCGCGTTGAGCGTGGGACGCGAGCCCGGCGCGTTGCCCGATAACGGAACGGGCACGTCGGAGACGCTGGCGACGCTAGCCGCGCTGCAAGCGCGCATTGCCGCCGCGCGCTATACGGTGTTCGTTTATGAGCCCGCCGCGCTGCCCGGTCCGCATGCCGCGCTGCTGATCGAAGCGTTGAACCGCATCGTCAAGACGACGAACCTCACGGCTCGCGCGGGCTGTCTCGCGCTCGGCGGCGACGACGGCGCGCTCACGGTCAACCAGACGGTGACATGGCTCTCGGGCCTGCCGCTGCGCACCCATGTCTCGAAGCCCGGACGGCTCGCCGGCACCGCGCCGCTCGATCATGATCCGTATCGCTACCGCACCAGCAGGCTGCTCGCCGAGGGTGAAGTCGACGCGCTGTTGTGGGTCGCGAGTTTCGGGCCGCACGCGTGGCCGGCCTCGCTCGATCCGGCCGTGCCCGCGGTGGTGCTCGGTCATCCCGCTCTCGCCGAAGCGGCCAGGTCGCGCGGCGCCGCGACGGTTTTCATTCCGGTTGCGACGCCCGGCATCGACAGCGGCGGTCATCTGTTCCGGGTCGACAGTTCGGTCGTGATGCCGCTCGCCGCCGCGCGCGGCGCCGCGCTGCCCTCGGTCGAGGCGATCGCCACGCAACTGGCCGCGCGGCTTCATGCGCCCGATGCGCGCCCCGCCGTTCAGGAGCAGCCATGAGCCTCGTCCGGCTGAAAGGCGGCACGATCTACGACCCCACCAACGGCGTGAACGGCGAGCGCCGCGATCTGACGATTCGCGACGGCCGCATCGTCGACGTTGCGGCGAACACGCCGGTCGATCACGAATACGACGCCACCGGCATGATCGTGATGGCGGGCGGAATCGACATGCATTCGCACATCGGCGGCGGCAAGACGAATCTGTCGCGCCTGCTGCTGCCCGAGGATCACCGCGCCGATCCCGTGCGCGATGCGGCCTACGAATCGGTGCAGGACGGCGCGGGGCGTTACTTGCGTCTGCCGTCGTGCGGCGTCTGCGCGCCGGGCACGCTCGCGACCGGCTACCGCTACGCCGAGATGGGCTACACGGCCGCGTTCGAGCCGGCGATGATGCCGTCCAACGCGCGCCATACGCACCTCGAAATGGGCGACACGCCGATCATCGATCACGGCGCCTATGTGATGCTCGGCAACGACGAACTGTTCCTGCAGATGCTCGCCGCGCGCAACGACTTCGAGCGGCTGCGCGATTACGTCGGCTGGACGATTCACGCGAGCAAGGCGCTCGGCGTGAAGGTGGTCAATCCCGGCGGCATCTCGGCGTTCAAGTTCAACCAGCGTTCGCTCAACGTGGACGAGCCGCACAAGCACTACGGCATCACGCCGCGCGAGGTGCTGCATACGCTGTCGCGCGCGTTGACCGAACTGCGCGTGCCGCATCCGCTGCACGTGCACGCGAGCAATCTCGGCGTGCCCGGCAACATCGACTCGACCATCGCGACGATGGACGCCGCCGACGGCCTGCCGATCCATCTCACGCATATCCAGTTTCACAGCTACGGCGTCGAAGGTCCGCAGAAGTTTTCGTCGGGCGCGCGCCATATCGCCGAAGCGGTGAACGCGCGGCCGAACGTGTCGATCGACGTGGGCCAGATCATCTTCGGGCAAACCGTCACCGCCTCGGGTGACACGATGATGCAGTTCCGCAACGCGCCGATGGCGCGGCCGCACAAGTGGGTGGTGGGCGACATCGAATGCGACGCGGGCTGCGGCGTGGTGCCGTTCCGCTATCGCGAGCAAAGCTTCGTGAATGCGCTGCAATGGATCATCGGACTCGAAATCTTTTTGCTGGTCGACGATCCCTGGCGTGTCTCGATGACCACCGATCATCCGAACGGCGGCCCGTTCACCAGCTATCCGCATCTGATCCGCCTGCTGATGGACAAATCGTTTCGCGACGAGCAGATCGCGAAGCTGCATCCCGAAGCGCAAGTGGCGAGCGCGCTGCCGCATTTGAAGCGCGAATTCTCGCTGTACGAGATCGCCATCATCACGCGCGCCGGGCCCGCGCGCCTGCTCGGCCTGCGCGACCGCGGCCATCTGGGCGAGGGTGCCGCGGCCGACATCGCCGTGTATCGCGACGAGCCGGATCGCGAGCGGATGTTCACGTCGCCCGCGTATGTGTTCAAGGACGGCGAACTGGTGGCGCGCGACGGCACGCTCGTCGCCACGCCCACGGGCGGCATCCATTTCGTGTCGCCCGATTTCGACCGCGGCATCGAAAAAACGCTGCGCGCCTATAGCGACGCCAATCTCGCGAACAACTTCGCGCATGCGGCGATCAGCGACGACGAGATCTGCAATTGCTGCCGCGGCGGCAGGCTGCTGCCGGTCGAATGTTTCTCCAATAATTGATGAACGCGGCCGACAAACACGGTTGACCAGAACGGTTGATTCACGCCAACACGAACCCCAGACGATGAGCGACCCGGCACCTCTTCAGATCAACGGCACCACGATCGACGCAACCTTCGCGGAAGCCTTTCCGATGAAGGCGACCCGGCTCGTCATCACCGCGCACACGCCGACGTGGGCGCTCAACGCGGCCAACGCGATGACGGGCTTCGCGACCTCGGTGATCGGCTGCGGTTGCGAGGCCGGCATCGAGCGCGAACTCGCGCCGGGCGACACGCCGGATGGGCGGCCTGGAGTCGCGGTCTTGCTGTTCGCGGTCTCGTCGAAGGAATTGGCCAAGCAGATCGAACGGCGCGTGGGTCAATGCGTGCTTACCTGCCCGACCACCGCGATCTATGGCGGCATCGATCCGGCGACAAGCCGCGCGCCGCTCTCCGACGTGGCCTCGCTCGGCCGTGGCTTGCGCTTTTTCGGCGACGGCTGGCAAATCTCGAAGGTGCTCGCCGGCACGCGTTACTGGCGCGTGCCGGTGATGGACGGCGAGTTCGTCTGCGAGGAAACCACGGCGACGGTGAAGGCCGTCGGCGGCGGCAATCTGCTGCTGCTCGCGCGCGACATCGACGCCGCGCTGGCCGCCTCCGAAGCCGCGGTCGCGGCAATGCGCAAGCTGCCGAACGTGATCATGCCGTTTCCTGGCGGCGTCGTCCGCTCGGGATCGAAGGTCGGTTCGAAGTACAAGGGCGCGACCGCGTCGAGCAACGACGCGTTCTGCCCGACGCTGGTCGGACTCTCGCCGCGCAGCGAACTGGGCGCGGAAGTCGGCTGCGTGCTGGAAATCGTGATCGACGGCCTCACCGACGCGGACGTCGGCCTTGCGATGACGGCGGGCATCGTGGCGGCCACCGCGCGCGGACGCGCGGCGGGCATGCTGCGGATTTCGGCGGGCAACTACGGCGGCAAGCTGGGGCCGTACCACTTCCATTTGCACGAACTGGCCGCCGGCCTCGACGGGAGCCGCGCATGAGCACGACGACCACCCTGCGCGTGAAAGCGCCGCCCGGTTTCCGCGTGGATGCGGGCGCGCTGTTGCCCGCGCCGCTCGCGGAATTGAGCTTGAACGAAATCGAGCGCATCGTGCTGCCCGCGGGCAACGAGCGCTGCGCGGTGGGCGACGTGTTCGAGGTGTCGCGTAGTGAAACCGCGGCGGCGCGTGCGGCGGCGGATGCGCCTCATACGCCTCACACGCCTCACGCGCCTCACATCGAGCACGCCGACGCGACGCTCGTGATCGACGGCGCCGAGCCGTGGCTCGACCGCGTGGGCGCGCATATGACGGCGGGCCACCTTGTCGTCCACGGTTCGACGGGCGACTATAGCGGCTTGCACATGGCGGGCGGCGTGCTGCGCATCGACGGCGATGCGGGACACTTCACCGCCTGCGAAATGCGCGGCGGACGCCTGAGCGTGGCCGGCAATAGCGGCGACTTCGCCGCCGGCGCGCTCACCGGCGACATGGAAGGCATGACCGGCGGCACGCTGACGATTCACGGCGACACGGGCGCGCGGCTCGCCGATCGCATGCGCCGCGGCCTCGTGCTCGTCGGCGGCGATGCGGGCGAATTCGCCGCGTCGCGGCTCGTCGCGGGCACCGTCTGCGTGGCGGGGGAACTCGGCCCGCATTATGCGTACGGTATGAGGCGCGGCACGCTGCTGCTCGCGCAGCGGCCCGTGCAATTGCCGCCGACCTTCACCGAGGGCGGCCGCGGTTTCGACGTATTCTGGGCGCTGCTGGTGCGCAGTCTCGCGCGCGAAATCACGCCCTTCTCGCAGTGGCGCGCGATGAAGCTGCCGGCGCGCTACGCCGGCGATCTCGCGGTCGACGGACGGGGCGAAATCCTGATCGCCGGGTAACACCCGAGTGGTGCGCACGCGAGGCTGTATTAGTGTGTTCGATGGACACATCAAACGAAAGGAGACGGAGTGACGACGGTGCATTCGCCTCACGCCACGAAGCCACGCGCCGACGCCAAAGCCGGCGCGCGCGCGCCGCGCTATGCCGGCTCGCTGATCGTGCTGCATTGGGTGATCGCGTTCGGCATCATCGGTCTGCTTGCGCTCGGGCTATACATGGTCGGGTTGCCGAAGGGGCTGCCTCTCAAGGCGTCGTTGATCACCTTCCACAAGTCACTCGGACTGACGGTTTTCCTGCTGGTGCTTCTCCGTATCATGGTGCGCGCGGTCGTTGGTCGGCCGCCGCTACCGCCGATGCGACCGTGGCAACGCGCCGCCGCGCGCACTACGCAGGGTCTTTTATACGTGGCAATGGTCGTGATGCCGCTCTCCGGCTATCTCGGGTCGTCGTTCAACACGTATGGCACGCGTTTCTGGGGCATCCTGCTGCCGAAGTGGGGCTGGGACGACAAGGCACTGCGCTCGCTGTTCTTCGGCATTCACGAAGCGGCCGCGTATGTGCTGATCGCGCTGATCGTGCTGCACGTGGCCGGGGCGATCAAGCATCAGTTGATCGACCGCGACAACCTGCTGGCGAGGATGCTGCCATGACTAGGCGGGCTGCGCGGGGTGGTTCGTCGCATGGGCCGCATGGGCTTGAGGCGCTTCAAGCGCTTCAAGCAACGAACGCGCTTCATGCGCCTCATGCACCTCATGCGCCTACCGCGTCGCCGCGCATGATGCGCGGCGCGCTGCCGACGCGCGACGGGCATCGTGTGGCGTATGCGGTGGCGGGCGCTCCCGATGGCGTGCCGGTCGTCGTGTTGCATGGCGGACCGGGCAGCGGCAGCCAGCCGGGCGCGCTGCAATTGTTCGATTTGACGCGTTTCAGAGTCGTGCTGGTCGATCAGCGCGGCACCGGCGCATCGACGCCGCATGGCAGCGTGCGCCATAACCGCACCGACCATCTGATCGACGATCTCGAAGCGGTGCGCGAGCGGCTCGGCGTCGAGCGCTGGGGCGTGTTCGGCGGATCGTGGGGCGCGGCGCTCGCGCTCGCGTATGCGGGAACGCATCCGCGGTCGGTGACGGGCGTGGTGATGCGCGGGCTGTTTCTCACTTCGGCGCGTGAAGTGCGCGGCCTGTTCCTGTCGTCGCGTGGGCGCGCGCCTCGGGCATGGGCGCGATTGCGGGATGCGGCGCGCGGCGATGAGCGCAGCATGGGCGGTTGCGGCGATGTTAGCGGACACAGCCGCGATGGCGAATACAGCGGCATTGCGAGACACAGCGACGTTGGCGAACACAGCCGCATTGGCAACCACAGCAGCCTTAGCAAGCACCGCAGCGCTAACGAACCCCACATCTTCAGCAACCTCGCCAACCGCCCCGCCACGCTGCTCGCGCGCTGTCACATAACGCTCCACCGCGGCGGCGCGAACGAAGCCCGGCAACATGCCCTCGCGCTGGCATGGCGCGGCTACGAAGACGCGCTGCTCGCAAGCGCCTCGACGCGCCGCGCGCGTTCCGCCACCGCACGCGTCTCACGCCGAAACACCCGCAAGCTGATCGGCAAATACCGCATTCAGGCGCACTACCTGATGCATCGCTGCTGGCTCGGCGAAACGCGTCTGCTGTCGCTCGCGCGCCGCGCCGCCGCAGCGGGCGTGCCGCTTGCCGCGCTGCACGGCTCACGCGATCCGGTGTGTCCGCGCGGCAACTTGCGGCGTCTCGCGCGAGCCGTGCCCACGGCGCGCGTCGAATGCGTGCGCGCCGGTCATCTGGCGAGCGATCCCGCGCTGCGCGACAGCGTCATGCGCGCGCTCGCCGCCATGTTCATTCCACCCGCTCACGAGGGGCGCGGCATGCGCCACGCGGCATGAAAATCAAGGTACTCGGTTCATCGGCGGGCGGCGGTTTTCCGCAATGGAACTGCAATTGCCGTAATTGCGACGGCGTGCGGCACGGCACGCTGAAGGCGACGCGCCGCACGCAGTCATCGATCGCGGTCAGCGCGAACGGCGAGGACTGGCTGCTCGTCAACGCGTCGCCCGATCTGCTCGCGCAGATCGCCGCCAACCCGGAGTTGCAGCCGGCCCGCCGCGCGCGCGACAGCGGCATTGCCGCGGTGCTCGTGATCGACGCGCAGATCGACCACGTCACCGGCCTGCTGATGCTGCGCGAACGCGACGCGCCGCTGCCGCTCTACGCCACCGACGCCGTATGGCAAGACCTGTGCACCGGTTTTCCGATCGGGCCGATCCTCTCGCACTATTGCGGCGTCGAACATCACCGCATCGCGCTCGACGGCGCGCCGCTCGCGGTGGACACGCTGCGCGACGTGCGGATCGACGCGCTGCCGCTGTCCAGCAAGGCGCCGCCCTACTCGCCGCATCGCAATGCGCCGGAACGCGGCGACAACATCGGACTGGTGTTCACCAATCTTCAGTCGGGCAAGCGCGTGTTCTACGCGCCGGGACTCGGCGCGATCGAGCCGCACGTGCTCGCCGCGATGCGCGACGCGGATCTGCTGCTGGTCGACGGCACGCTATGGACGGGCGACGAGATGATCCGCCTCGGTTTGTCGAAGAAAACCTCCGCCGATATGGGCCATCTGCAGCAGTCCGGCGAAGGTGGCATGATCGAAGTGCTCGACTCGCTCGACGCCGGCGCGGCACGCGGCGCGCGCAAGGTGCTGATCCACATCAACAACACGAACCCGATCCTCGTCGACGATGGTCCCGAGCGCCGCATCCTGAGCGAACATGGGATCGAAGTGGCGTACGACGGCATGACGTTCGACCTGTGAAGCGCAGGCATCGAGCACGAACCACGGAGAAGGCATGAACGCGAACGACACCTTCGGCACGGCGCCGTCCAGCGCGACAGACGCGAACCAAGCGGTGTGGACCCGCGAGGAATTCGAGGCGCGGCTGCGCGCCAAAGGCACGGCCTATCACATCCATCATCCGTTCAATGTGAAGATGAATAGCGGCGGCTGCTCGCGCGAACAGATTCGCGGCTGGGTCGCGAACCGTTTCTACTATCAGATCAATATTCCACTGAAGGATGCGGCGGTGCTGTCGAACTGTCCCGATCGCGACACGCGTCGCCGCTGGGTGCAGCGCATTCTCGATCACGACGGTTATGGCGACCAGGAAGGCGGCATCGAAACGTGGGCGCGCCTCGCCGACGCGGTCGGTCTCTCGCGCGACGATCTGTGGTCGCAGAAAATGGTGACACCCGGCGTGCGCTTCGCCGTCGACGCCTATGTGAATTTCGCGCGCCGCGCGCCGTGGCAGGAAGCGGTGTGTTCGTCGCTCACCGAGATGTTCGCGCCACAGATTCACCGCGACCGGCTCGCGGGTTGGCCCGAACACTATCCGTGGATCGAGTCCGCCGGCCTCGCCTATTTCCGCTCGCGCATCACGCTCGCGCAGCGCGACGTGCTGCACGGACTCGAAGTCACGCTGAATCATTTCACGCGGCGCGAGCAGCAGGACCGCGCGCTGGATATCCTGCAGTTCAAGCTCGACATTCTGTGGACGATGCTGGATTCGATCGAAAAGGCTTTCCCGCAATGAACGACGCGCCAGGCGCCGGCGGCGCCATGCCAACCGCCGATCGACCGACGATCAACAAGCTGTTTCGCCTGCAATGGGAACCGGCGCAGAACGCTCATGTGCTGCTCTATCCCGAGGGCATGGTGAAGCTCAATCAGAGCGCGGCGGAAATCCTCAAGCGCTGCGACGGCACGCGCGACGTCGACGCGCTCATCGCCGATCTGGAACAGGCGTTCAACACCAGCGGGCTCGGTCCCGAAGTGCGCGCCTTCATCGCCGACGCGCGGGCACGCGGCTGGCTGGGATAGCGTCATGACCGATCTCTCGCAACCCGTTACCGATGTCGAGGCGCCTGCCGCCGGTGGCGGCGTCGCGCCGCCGCTGTGGCTGCTCGCCGAACTCACCTATCGTTGCCCGCTGCATTGCGCGTTCTGCTACAACCCGGTCGACTATACGGACCACAGCCGCGAACTGAGCACCGAGCAATGGCTCGGCGTGCTGCGCGAGGCGCGCGCGCTCGGCGCCGCGCAACTCGGTTTTTCGGGCGGCGAACCGCTCATGCGCGACGACCTCGAAGTGCTGGTGGAAGAAGCGCGCAAGCTCGGCTTCTATACGAACCTGATCACCTCCGGCATCGGTCTCACCGACAAACGGCTCGGCGACCTGAAGGCGGCCGGGCTCGATCATATCCAGTTGTCGTTCCAGGATTCGACGCAGGAACTGAACGATTTCCTGAGCAGCACGCGCACCTTCGATCTGAAACAGCGCGTGGCCACGTCGATCAAACGGCATGGCTTTCCGATGGTGCTCAACTGCGTGCTGCATCGCTACAACCTGCCGCACGTCGACAAGATCATCGACATGGCACTCGCGATGGGCGCCGAATATCTGGAGCTCGCGAACACGCAGTATTACGGCTGGGCGCATACGAACCAGGCGCAGCTCATGCCGACGCGCGAGCAACTGGAAGAAGCCGAAGCCGTGGTCGAGCGTTACCGCCGCACGCACGGCGAGCGCTGCAAGATCTTCTTCGTCGTGCCGGACTATTTCGAGCGCCGGCCGAAGCGCTGCATGAACGGCTGGGGCGCGGTGTTTCTCGGCGTCGCGCCGGACGGCGCGGCGCTGCCGTGCCACGCCGCGCGCGGCCTGCCCGGCCTCGTGCTGCCGAACGTGAAGGACACGCCGCTGCGCGAGATCTGGTACGAGAGCGATGCGTTCACGCGCTTTCGCGGCCTCGACTGGATGAAAGAACCCTGCCGCAGTTGCGACGAGAAGGAACACGATCTGGGCGGCTGCCGCTGCCAGGCCTACCTGCTCACCGGCGACGCGGCCAATGCCGATCCCGTCTGCGACAAGTCGCCGTTTCACGAAGCCGTGGTGAAGGTGGTGCGGCGCGCCGCAGCGCCCGCAGCACATGAAGCGCCCGAGCCACGCGAGCAGCCCATCCTGTTTCGCAACGACGCGAACTCGCGCAAGCTCGCGGCCGCCGCCTTCGTTGCACCCGATGAGCAAGGCGGTCCCGGAGGCCGCGCATGACAGCCGGCGGCATCTCCGTTCTGCTCGTCGACGATCACGCGGTGGTGCGCGAAGGTTATCGCCGCCTGCTCGAATTGAATGCAGACGTGCACGTCTGCGGAGAAGCGGCGGATGCGGCGCAGGCCTATCAGCGCTTTTGCGCGCTGCGGCCCGACGTGGTGGTAATGGACGTGTCATTGCCGGGCGCGAGCGGCGTCGAGGCAATGCGGCGGATGCTCGCCCGCGTGCCCGATGCCCGCGTGCTGATCTTCAGCGTGCACGAAGAAGCGATTTTCGTGCGCCGCGCGCTGGACGCCGGCGCGCTCGGCTACGTGACCAAGGCGAGCGCGCCCGACGTGCTGGTGGAAGCGGTGCGAACGGTCGCGCGGCGCGCGGGCTATCTGAGCCCCGATATCTCGCAGGCGCTGGCGCTGCGCACCGCGTTCAGCGAAGGGCCGCCGGGGCGGCAATTGTCCGCGCGTGAATTCGAGGTGCTGCGCTTGCTGGTGCAGGGTTATACGCTGCCGAGCATCGCCGAGAAACTGGGCTTGAGCCGGAAGACCGTCGCCAATCATCAATCGGTGATCCGGCAAAAGTTCGGCGCCGACAACGGCGTGCAGCTCGCGCAAATGGCGAGCCGGCTCGGACTTCAGTTCACCGGCTCGGGCTCGTCGGCCAGCCCGGCTTGAGCCGGCACGCGCGCGCAGAACAGAAAGCCGCCGTCGGGCTTGCTCGCCACGTGAAATTCGCCGCCTAGCGCCTCGACGCGCTCGCGCATGCCGATCAGCCCGAGTCCGCCGCGCGGCTTCGCGAGGTCGGCGCCGGGGCCGTCGTCGGCCATCGTCACGACGATTTCGTCGATCACCTCGTCCTCCTGTCCGGGCCGCCTCTCGCGTGGCGCGCGCACCATGAACACCTCCACGCGCGAAGTGCGGGCGAACTTCGAAACATTGGTGAGCCCTTCCTGCACGAGCCGATAGAGCGTGATGGTCAGCGCGTCGCTCAAACCCGTGAAATCCCCTTCGATCGTCAACGAGAACGAGGCCTCCGGCAAGCGCTCGCGCCAGCCGTCGACGCAATGTTCGAGCGCGCTCGGCAAGCCGAATTCGTCGAGGCCGATGGGCCGCAGACGCCGGATCATTCCGCCGATCTGGCGGTACACGTGGCTCGCGCTCTGAATCAAACCGAGCGACACGCGATGAATCTCCGGCTCGCGCGCCGCGGACAGATCGCGGATGCGCGCCGCGTCGAGCGCGATGGCGTTCAGGTACTGGCCGAGTTCGTCGTGCAGTTCGCGTGCGAGATGACGGCGCTCGAACTCCTGCGCCTGCAAGGCCTGGTTGGCGAGACGACGGTTCTCCGCGAGCAGGCGCTCGGCCTGTTCCTCGAGCACGCGACGGCGGTTCAGTTCGCCACGCGCCTCGCGATAGCGGCGCCACGCGAACCACGCAAGGCCGACCGAGAGCACGCAGAGCGTGCCCGGCAATTCGTCGAGCTGAAAGCGTTCCACGCCGCGCGTCCAGCGATAGGCGCGTTCGCTGACATCCAGCAGCGCGCCGCATGCGGCCGCCGCGACCGTCACGACGAGCACCCATGCAAGGTCGCGCGCCACCGTCGAATGCGGCGAAGCGCGGCGCGTGGGATGCGTGCGATGCGTGGCATCGGAATTCGAGGGATCGTTTGACATCACGTTTGCATTCTACGCAGCGCGCTTGCGCGCGGAGGATTCCGGCGACGCATTTGGGAACGCTTCCCCGCCAGATCGGGAAAAGCTCCCGGGCCCGCGTTGCCCCGGTATGCGAAGCTTTTCTCCACACCATGAGAAAGCGCTACGCGCGCGACGCATCGCCCGCATGAGCGACGCCAGCCACGATAGCGCATCGACCCGGCAGGAGACAAATCATGAACATGCCGTTCCATTCGCGCCGCACGGTCCGCTTGCGACGACGCATCGGCCTGACCCTGGGTTTCGGCGGCGCGCTCGCCGGTCTGAGCGTCACCGCGTGGGCGCAGGCGGAGCCTGCCGTGGCGGCCTCCGCCGCCGCGGCCAAGCCGGAGCAGGCGAGCGCCGACGTCACGCTCGCGCCTGTGGTCGTGGTGGGCACCACGCCGCTTCTCGGCATCGGCACGCCGCTCTCGCAGGTGCCCGCCAACGTGCAGACGGTCCGCGCGCAGGAACTCGACCAGCAGCATCGCAGCACGCTCACCGATTACTTCGCGAAGAATCTGCCGAGCGTCGATATCGCGGACGCGCAAGGCAATCCGTACCAGGTGAACATCAACTATCGCGGCTTCACCGCCTCGCCGCTGCTCGGCACGCCGCAGGGTCTCTCGGTGTTCGTCGACGGCGTGCGCGTGAACGAGCCGTTCGGCGACGTGGTGAACTGGGACCTGATTCCGCAGCAGGCGATCGATACGATTCAACTGATTCCCGGCTCGAATCCCACCTATGGATTCAATACGCTCGGCGGCGCCATTTCGATCAGCACGAAGAACGGCAAGACCAGCCCCGGCGGCGAGGCCGAAGTGGCGTTGGGCTCCTGGGGCCGCAAGACCGCGCAGATCGAACAGGGCGGCACCCTCGGCGCCAACCTGGACTACTACGTGACGGGCAGCGTGGCGAACGACAACGGCTGGGCCGAACAGAACGCGAGCCGCGTGCGTCAGGCGTTCGGCAAGCTGCGCTATACCGACGCCGACACGACCCTGTCGTTCTCCGCCGGCGGCGCGGACAACGATCTGCACGGCGCGCAAACCATTCCGCGCTCCTTTCTCGGCAACCCGAAGCAGCCCTATACCTATCCCGACCAGAACGTGAACGAGGTCGGCTACGTGACGCTTTCGGGCGATCATTACTTCAACGATCACGTGGAGTTGAGCGGCAACCTCTATTACCGGCACTTCCGCAACAGCAACCTCAGCAGCAACGTGAATAGCGGCTTCGGCTCGGTGGATGACGACGGCAATATCGACACCGTGCAGGCGACCAACGACAAATCATCGGTCACGACGGAAAGCTATGGCGCGAGTCTGCAACTCACGCTGCTCGGCAAGCTGGGCGGCATGGAAAACCAGTTCGTCGCGGGCGTCTCGGCCGATCTTGCCAACTCGCGCTACGTCGCCGCGTCGCAAGAGGCCGCCTTCACCGATTCACGCGCGACGCTCGGCCTCGGCGATTTCACGCAGGAAACCGCGGCGAAAACCCACAACGGCAACTATGGGATCTATCTGCAAGATACGTTGTCGCTGACCAGGCAGTGGTCGCTGACGCTCGCCGGCCGCTATAACTGGGCCGACGCCACCATCGGCGATTCGAGCGGCACGCAGCCGCAACTGAACGGCCACCATACGTTTTCGCGCTTCAATCCGGCCGTGGGCATCAACTGGAATCCGAGCTCCGCGTTCACCGCGTATGCGACCTACAACGAAGGCATGCGCTCGCCCACCGCCATCGAACTGGCCTGCGCCGATCCGGCCGCGCCCTGCTCGCTGCCGAACGACTTCGTGTCGGACCCGTCGCTCGAACCGGTGATCTCCAGGACCTTCGAGATCGGCGCGCGAGGGCGCGTGGGCCAGGCGACGACCTGGAGCGCCGCCGTCTACAGCACCACGCTCGACAACGATATCCAGTTCATCAGCAGCAACGGCGCGTCGAGCACCGAGGGATTTTTTCAGAACGTGGGCCGCACGCGCCGGCAAGGGGCCGAGCTTTCGGGGCACAGCAAGTTCGGGCCGCTCGCCGTCACCGCGAGCTACAGCTACGTCGATGCGACCTACCGGTCGGCGTGGACCGAACACAGCCCGAGCAATTCCAGCGCGGACGCGAACGGCAACATCACGGTCAAGTCCGGCAATCACATTCCGGGCATTCCCGCGAACACGATCAAGCTGCAACTCGACTACGCGGCCACCTCCAAATGGAACGTCGGCGCGAACCTGACCTGGCGCGGCGGCATCTATGCGCAGGGCGACGAGAACAATCAGGATGTGAACGGCAAGATCGCGGGCTACCTGCTGATCGATCTCGACACGTCTTACCAGGTGACCAAACAGTTGCAGGTTTTCGCGAGCATCACGAACCTGCTCGACAAGCGCTATGCGAGCTTCGGCACGCTCGGCGAAAATTTCTTCAACGGACCGAACCATACGTTCGATGGCGCGAGCGCGGTCAACGAGCAGTTCGTCGGGCCGGGCGCGCCGCGCGGCGTGTGGATGGGTTTGCGGTATGCGTGGAAATAGCGCTGAGAAATGAGCGTCCGCCGGACGCTCATTGCAGGACTAGCGCTCGCTCATTTCGATTCGATCGAGCCGTCGCCATGCGGATAGGTGACGATACCCCATGCCAGAGGCAACTCGCCGATCTGCTTGATCGGCTGGTAGCTCTGCGCATCGAGCACATAGACCGAATCCGAACGGCCGCACGCCAGCAGCAGCTTCGCGCCGTCGGGCGTGAAGCTGAAATGCCAGCAGCGCTGGCCGACCGGCACGTCGGCCACATGCTCGTAGCTGTGCCCGTCGAAAACCTGCAAGGTCTTGTCGCGCGACGCGGCGACGAACAGCCGCTTGCCCTCGGGGCCGAACGCCACGCCGTAAGGCCCAAGCTTCGTATCGACCGTCTTGACCACCTTCAGCGTGCGCGCATCGATCACCACCAGCTTGCTCAGCGATTCCAGCGTGACCACGTAGTCCTTGCCGTCCGGCGACAAACGGATGCCGCGCGGACGCCCGCCCGCGGCGAGCTTCACCGTCTTGATCGGCGCGCCGGTGCGGGCGTGGTACACCGATACCGTATCGTCGCCTTCGTTGGTGACGAGTATCGTCTTGCCGTCGCGCGAAAACTCGATGCCCTCGGTTTCGTGGCCGCTCGTCACCGAGCGCACCATGCGCCATGTCTTCATATCGATGATCGCGATTTGCGCGGGCGGCTTGTTGGCGTCGTCGTCATCGTCGGCGGCGGGTTTGCCTGACGGTTTTTCGCCTGGCGTGCCGGCCGATTTGTCGGCGGGCTTTTCGGCGGGCTTTTCACCCGCCTTGTCGGCTGGCTTGTCGGCTGGCTTCCCGCTTCCCGGCGGGCCGCCCTCTTCGCCCGGCTCATAGGTCACATACGCATAGCCGTTGTGCACGCGGACGAACTCGGGATTCTTGCCGATCTTCACGCGCCGCACCACCTCGCCCGAGGCCGTGTCGATCACCGCCAGATCGCCGGTGTTCTTGTTGGCCACCAGAAGCCGTGTGCCGTCCGCGTTCAGGCTCAGCCCGCGCGGGCCGTCCGCGCCTACCGGAAAGGTTCGGGTCAGCGTCATCTGGTCCAGATCGATCACGCCGACGCCCGCCTTCTCGCTCGTCACATAGGCGAGCGGCGCGGCATGCGCGATGCTCGCGGCCGCGAGCGCGGCGATGAGAACGAGCGAACGGCGTCGTGGCGTTGTGATGGCAAACCGTGTCTCCAGCATTGTTGTGCTCCGTGGTGAAAGCGCTGCGCCGCGAAAGCCCGCGTCATCCAGGCAAAGTAGCCCATTGTGGGATCGTTTGACAACGGACAAGGGCGGGAGAATTTCCCGAATTGACGCGACGCGGGCGGCGACCCCGCGAAAAGCGCCGCGCGCGTCCACCCAAAGCATGAGTTATCGGAGTTCAAAGAATCTCTGAATTCAAATCGGCATTCGGCTCCGCTATCGTGGTGCGTGTTTCAACGGACTGACGCAGCGGCGCGCTCGGCATGGCACACCGCTGCGCCGGCCCTCGCCCTTCGCTTTCTTCCTCGCGTGATCGGCCTGGCAGTGTCATCGCTGCGCGGTCGCCGGACAAGGACTGAACCATGCAAGCGCTCATCTTCGACGTGGACGGCACGCTCGCCGATACCGAAACCGTTCATCTGCAGGCATTCAATGCGGCGTTCGCGGAGGTGGGTCTCGGCTGGTACTGGGACAAGGCGCTCTATACGCGGCTTCTGCGCGTGGCGGGCGGCAAGGAGCGCCTGATGCACTACTGGCGCGTCGCCGACCTGGAGGAAGCCGACGGCGCCAGGGTGAGGGAAGTGATCGACGCCGTGCACGCGATCAAGACGCGCCATTACGCCGAGCGGGTACGCGACGGCGCGGTGCCGCTGCGGCCGGGCATTGCGCGCCTGATCGACGAAGCCGGCACGGCCGGCATCCCGCTGGCGATCGCGACGACCACCACGTCGGCCAACCTCGACGCGCTGCTGCGCGCGCCCCTGGGAACGGACTGGCGCGCGCGCTTTGCCGCGATTGGCGACGCCGGCACCACGCGGGTGAAGAAGCCCTCGCCCGATGTCTACCTCGACGTGCTGCGGCGGCTTGGTCTGAAGGGCGCGGACTGTATCGCGTTCGAGGACTCCGTCAACGGCCTCACCGCCGCGCGCGCCGCGGGCGTCCCCACCGTGGTGACGCCGAGCGAATACACGTCGCATGAATGCTTCGACGGGGCGCTGACCGTGCTGCCTCATCTGGGCGACCCGCATGCGCCGATTCCGCATCTCGCGCCGGATGAAACGCCGGGCTGGGTCGACCTCGCCACGTTGCGGCGCTGGCATCGTCACGCCGTGTCCGAGGCGGCGTGAGATGAGTCCGAGACCTCACCTGCCGAACATGCCGTACATGCCGCGCGGCATGCCAGCGAGCCGCGACGTTTCTTTCCTTGCGCCGACCGCTGCTCGGGCATCGAACACGCTCCATTCACGGCGAGGCGCATAGCGATGACGAACCTGCAACGCAAGGCCGTGCTGGTCGATCTGGACGGCACGATGATCGACACCGCGCCGGACATCGTCGAGGCCGTCAGCCGCATGCTCGGCGAACTCGGCACCGCGCCGCTGCCGTTCGCGACGGTCGTCGGGTTTATCGGCAAGGGCGTGCCCAACCTGGTTCGGCGGTCGCTCGAAGCGGCCGCGTTGGATCAGCGAGTCGCCATCGAGCGGGCGCTTGCGGTATTCCATCGGCACTACGCCGACACCAACGGACGGCATGGCGACATTTTCCCCGGCGTGGCAACCGGGCTCCGCGCATTGCGGCAACGCGGCTACCGGCTCGCGTGCGTCACCAACAAGCCGGAAGCGCTCGCTGCGCCGCTGCTGGAGATGACCGGCCTCGCCGGCTATCTGGATGCGCTCGTCGCGGGCGACTCGATCGCGCAGATGAAGCCCGCGCCCGAGCCGCTGTGGCACGCCTGCCGGCTGCTCGGCGTCGAACCCGAAGGCGGCGTGCTGATCGGCGATTCGCCCGTCGATGTCGCGGCCGCGCGGGCGGCGGCTCTGCCGGTGTTCATCGTGCGCTACGGATATGCGGGCGCGCAGGGTGTCGGCGCGCTCGCATGCGATGGCTTGATCGATTCGCTGGAAGAAGCGCCCGCGCTGCTTGCCGGCCGAAGCGTGGAGGCAAAGGCCGACGCGATCGCATCGCCGTTGCCGTTGCCGGACTCGGCCAACGCGACGTAGCCTGCTAGCCAGCGTCAAAAAAACGCTTCCCGGCGTGACGCGCGCGATCAACCGCAAGTCATCGCTAGCGGATACGCTTGCCCGAAGCCTGGTCGAAGAAATAAACCCGCTCGCGGTTCGCGCGCAAGCCGACCTCGGTGCCGATTTCGCCGGCAAACATGTTCGACACCTTCACGACGACCTGTTGCTCGCCCACGTTGACCGTGACGAGCGAATGGTCGCCGATCAACTCGACCGAATAGATGCGGCCACGGAATTCGCCCTCGCCCGCGGCGACGAGCGCGCAGTCTTCCGCACGCACGCCGAGCACCGCCTCGCCCTGATGGTTCACGTCCGCCGCAATGGCGAGCCCTTCCGACTCGAAGCGGTTGTTCGCCAGCGTGCCGCGCAAGAAGTTCATCGGCGGCGAGCCGATGAAACCCGCCACGAACAGATTGGCGGGGTCGGAGTAGATCCGCGCCGGGGCGTCCAGTTGTTGCAGCACGCCCTTGTCGATCAGCGCGACGCGATGAGCCAGCGTCATCGCCTCGATCTGGTCATGCGTGACGTAGATCGTGGTGACGCCGAGTTCGTGCTGCATGTGCTTCAGTTCGGCGCGCATATGGCCGCGCAGTTTCGCATCGAGATTCGACAACGGTTCGTCCATCAGAAACGCCGCCGGGCGGCGCACAATGGCGCGCGCGAGCGCCACGCGCTGGCGCTGCCCGCCCGAGAGCTGGCGCGGATAGCGATCGAGCTGCGGTTCGAGATGCACGCTCGCCGCGACTTCGCGCACGGCCGCGTCGATCTCGGCCTTCGCGCGCTTTCGCACGATCAGCGGATAGGCGATGTTCTCGAACACCGTCTTATGCGGATAGAGCGCGTAGGACTGAAACACCATCGCGACGTCGCGATCTCGCGGCAATTGCTGCGACACGTCGTTCTCGCCGACGTAAATGCTCCCCTCGCTCGCCGATTCGAGTCCCGCGACGATGCGCAGCGCCGTCGTCTTGCCGCAGCCGGACTCGCCGAGCAAAACCAGAAACTCGCCGGCGCGCACGTCGAGCGACAAGTCGTGCAGCACGCGCGTGTCGCCGAAGAACTTGCTGACGTTGCGCAGCGAGACGCTTTTCGAATGCTGCCCCGCCGGGTTCGCGTGTTGCGGCGAGCGTGACGCCTGCGTCTGCATATCGTTCATCCTTTCACGGCCCCCACGAGAATGCCTTTGACGATAAAGCGCTGCAGCGTGAGCGTGAGCAGCATCACCGGCAGGATCATGATCAGGATCAGCACCGACATGTTCCACCATTGCGGCCCGCGCGTGGCGTTCTGCGCGGCGACGAGAAGCGGCAGCGTCTGCGCGTTCGCCGTCGAGAGGAAAAGTGCGAACAGGTACTCGTTCCACGAAAGAATCAGCACGAGCAGGCCGGTCGCCACGATGCCCGGCGCGACGAGCGGCACCACGATGCCGAACAGAATGGCGAAGCGCGTCGCGCCGTCGATCTGCGCGCTCTCCTCGATTTCCTTCGGCACGCTGGCGAAAAAATCGAACATGAGCCAGACGACGATCGGCAGATTCGCCGTTGCGTAGGTAATGATCAACGCGGTGCGCGTGTCGAGCAGGCCCGCGCTCTTGAAGGTCAGGTAGATCGGAATCACCGTGACGACCGGCGGCAGAATGCGTTGCGAGATCATCCAGAAAATGATGTCGTCGTTGGCGAGATGACGCCTTGCGCGCCGGACAATCGGGCGCAGCAGCAGGAAGAACAGCGCGCCGCACACCGCCACCGCGATACGCAGGTCCACCCCGCCCCAGCCGACGGCGGCCACCACCAGCGCCAGCATGAGAACGGCGAGCCCCACCGCCGCCACCGGCGGTTTGTACTCGATGCGCGCGAGCGCGTAAGCCGCCATCGAGCCGAGGAACACCGCGGCGACCGTGGAAAGCGTGGCGATGACGAGCGAGTTCATGTACGGACGATACGTGTCCGGCCCGAGATCGACAAAGATGTAATGCCACGCATCGAGACTCGGCTTGAAGTCGACGAACGGCACGTAGGCCGGCCCGTTCGAGACGTCGATGGGCAGCTTGAACGAGGTGATCGCCATCCAGTACAACGGAAACAATACGACCAGCGTCCATAGACCCAGCAGGCCATAGGCGATCACCCGCGTGCCGATCGGGATTTCATCGAGCCTCGTGGGCACGAACAGGCGCTTGATCATGATTGCCGCCCCCGCGCACGCCGCACGACGAGTTGAAAGAACGACACGCACGCGATCGTCGACACGAAGAACAACATGTAGGCGACCGCCGACGCGCTGCCGAGATTCAGCGTGCGCCACTCGATGAACGCGTGCAGCGTCATCGATTCCGTCGCGATGCCGGGGCCGCCGTTGGTCAGCACGTTCGGCAGGTCCACCACCTTGAACGCCTCGATCAGGCGAATCAGCACCGCGCTCGCGGCGACCGGCGCGATCGACGGCCAGATCACATCGCGAAAGATCCGCCAGCTCGACGCGCCGTCGAGTTGCGCGGCCTCGATCTGATCGCGCGACGTGCCTTCCAGCGCGGCCAGCAACACGAGAAACATGAACGGCACCCACTGCCACGTATCCCCGATCACGACCACGATGCGCGCGAGCCACGGGTCCGCCGCCCATGCGATCTGCCCGAGGCCGAGCCATGCCCAGAGCGGCGCGAGCGGGCCGACCGCGGTGTCGGCCATCATGCGGAACATGTAGGCGATGCCGACGGGCGTCACCATCAGCGGCAGAAAGAACAGGATGCGGAAAAACCGGCCGCCCTTGAGCGGCAGCGTGCACAGGTAGGCGAGGCCAAGACCGAGCAGGAATTGCAGCGCCACGCCGAACACCACGTAAAAGAGCGTCACCATCAAACTGCCCAGCGCGCCGCCGTCGCCAGTGGTATTGGCGGCAAGCCACACGACGGCCAGCAGCGACGCCGCCGCGATCAGCCGGCCGATGCCGCCGATCACCGAGCGCTGCCCGCCGCGCAGATAGCGGACCAGCCACCAGCCGATCGCCAGCGCGGCGGCGGCCATTACCGCGATGCTGATGACGCCCGGCGGCCTGAACACGCCGACGAAGTGAAACTGCTGGCTGCCGCTAAACAGTCTCACGTAGTTGCGCATGCCGACGAACTTCAGTTCGTAGCCGCCCTCGCCGAGCGCGAAGCGCATCAACGACAGATACGCGGACGTGACGAGCGGGAAGATCGAAAAGCCGAGAATCAGCAGCACGGCCGGCAGCACGAATACATAAGGCGCCTGGCGGTCGAGCCAGTTGGCCGCGACCGACCTGCGCGACCCGCGTCGCGATGCAGCCGATGACGAAACGCGCGACGAGGATTGCATGAGTCAATGGGCGCCGATCGACGCCTTGTAGGCTTTCAGTTGAGCGTCCTTGCCGGCGTCGTCGGTGATTTCGTCCCAGCCTGTCTGGATCGCCTTCATGGTGGCGTCGGCGTCGAGTTCGCCCGCGAGGAAACGCGCCACCGCCGTGTCCAGCACCACTTGCTCATAGCGCTGATTCTGCGGAATACGCAGATCGATGACCATGTTCGGGCTTTGCAGGCTGGCCTTGATCGCGCCGAGATAGGAGGCCGCCGCCGCGTCGCTCATGCCCGACTTCTTCCAGATCGACATATCCGTGAACTGCGAACGGCGATACGGATTGAAGCCGGTCGCGCCGATCGTCACATCCACATTGGCTTGCGCGGGCTGGCTCATGTACGAGAGAAACGCGTAGGCGGCGTCCTTCACCTTGGGGCTCGCTTTCGCGTTGATGCCGCCGGACCAGCCGCCGAATGCCGCGAACGGCGCGTGGTTCACGCCGTCCACCGCATACGGGCAGGTGTTCTTGTCGCACGCCACGAGCTTGCCGGTGTCACGGTTCAATACCTTCGTCGAGCCCGGCAGCATGACCGCGCCGACCTTGTCGATCACCTTCGACTGCTTCGGGTCGATCGCCAGCACGCCGATGTCGCCCCAGTCGAGCGTCAGCGCGCAGTGGCCGGAAATGAACGCGCTGCGCGTGTCGCCGACGTCGAGATTGATTTCGTTCGGCGGCCCGTATTGCGTCGATTGCTTATAGACGTTGAGCGCGGCCTTGAATGCGTCGTTGTTGACGAGCGGCTTGAAGTCGCGCGGATCGAAGAACGCCCCTTGCGCCGTGCCTTTCGACTGAATGTAGCCGCCCGCGATCGAGATGATCGCCCAGTACGCCTGCGCGTTGCGCTTCTTCGAAATGCAGGAGCCCGCCACCGGTTTGCCGTCGCCGCCGAATACCTTGCCGTTCGCCGCCTTCGCGATGTCGAGGTACTCGTCCCACGTTTTCGGCGGCTGTTTGCCGAGTTGTTTGAGGATGTCGGTGCGGTAGTAGACCATCTGGAAGTCGCCGTCGAGCGCGATCAGATAGGTCTTGCCGTTGAAGCGCTGCGAGAAATCGCGGAAGAACGGCATGACGTCGTCTTCCTGCAATGCCGGATCGCGAGCGACGCGCGCGGACAGGTCTTCGAGGAAACCGCCCTTCGTGTAGTCGACCATCCACTGCGGCGCGAATACCGCGGCGTTCACCGAGTTCGTGCCGGAGGCCCAGTCGGTCAGCAGCTTCTGATACAGGTCGGAGAACGGCACGGTCAGAATGTTGATCTTGGCGCCCGTGAGCTTTTCGAACTCAGGCGCGCGGCGTTGCAGCGGTTCCGCGATTTGCGGCCCCACGAACGTCATGACGTTGACGGTGACGCCCTGGAATTCCCCGGCGGCGAGCGCATGCCCTGCCGCCATGAACCCCGCGACCGCGAAAGCCACGGCCACGCTTGCACGTTTGATGCATTTCATTTTTCGTCTCCTCCATACCGAGTTGACTACGCCACGGCCAAGGTCCGACTAACCGCACACCCCGGCGCGTGCGGACCGCGGCGCTCCGGTGGGCTCTGCGAAATCCGCGCAACGGCCCGGCTTACGCCTCGAACAAACCGGGCCGTTCGCCGGCAAAACGCTGCAACTCCGCCACCACTTGATCCAGATGACCGTGCATCGCGCGGGCCGCCGCTTCGGCGTCGCGCGCCGCGATGGCTTCGAAGATGCGCACATGCTCCGCGAGCGTTTGAATCTGACGTTCGGGGCTTCCCAGCAACTGGCGCGCGCGATCGAGCGCGCCGCGCGACGTGGCGACGATTTCCTTGACGCGCGGCAGGTCGATGGCGTCGAGCAGAATCTCGTGGAACGCCAGGTCGAGCAGGTGAAATTCATGGCGCAAGCCGCCGGTCACCGCCTCGCGCTGCTTCTCCAGGTTGGCGGCGAGCGCCGCGAGCGTTGCCTCGGAACAGGTGGACGCGAGGCCGCGCACGGCTTCGACTTCGAGCGCGCTGCGAATGAACAGATGCTGGCGAATATCGTGAATCACGATCGGCTTCACGCGCGTGCCGCGCTGCGGCAATACCTCGACGAGACCGGCGGTTGCCAGCCTGGCGAGCGCCGCCGAAACCGGAAAACGCGACACGCCCATTCGTTCGCAGATCGCCTGCTTGTCGATCATCATTCCCGGCTCCAAAGCCAGCGTGACGATAGCCTCGCGCAATGCCGCCGCCACTGCATCGGTCAAGCTGCTGCGCTCCCCACCCTGCAGTTTTTGCAGTGCGCCATAGGGGTCGGCAGCCGCTGACTTCATGGATCGAAAGGCTCACGGAGGTCGTGATTTGTGACTAACATGCTAGCATGCTAGGAGCCGAAACCGGTGCTGTCAACGCGTGCTAACGCTTGGTATAACCTGGTATGCACCCTGGTCATCGGCATGTCGGCGGCGCTGCGCCGCCAAGGTCTCGCATGCCGTCCAGGCTATCGCACCCGTCACCTTTTTTGGGGGGCGTTGAGATGACCACGATCACGAATCTGTCCGTTAGGGATATTCGTTTCCCGACCTCCCGCTCGCTCGACGGCTCCGACGCGATGAATGCCGCGCCCGACTATTCGGCCGCCTACGTCGTGCTCGAAACCGATTCGCCGGAACAGTTCGCGGGGCACGGCCTCACCTTCACTATCGGCCGCGGCAATGAAATTTGCGTGACCGCGGTGAACGCGCTGGCGCCGCTCGTCGTCGGCAAGACACTCGAAGCGATCGTCGCGGACATGGGTTCGTTCTGGCGCGCCTTCACGTCCGATAGTCAATTGCGCTGGATCGGCCCGGACAAAGGCGCGATTCATCTCGCGACCGCCGCGGTCGTGAACGCCGTGTGGGACCTGTGGGCCAAAACGGAACGCAAACCGGTGTGGAAGCTTCTGGTGGACATGAGCCCCGAGGCGCTGGTGCGGTGCCTCGATTTCCGCTACGTGACCGACGCGCTCACACCGCACGAAGCGCTGGCGATCCTGCGTCGCCATGCGGCCACCAGGGGCGAGCGCGAAGCGCAGATGCTCGCGCACGGCTATCCGGCTTACACCACGTCGGCGGGCTGGCTCGGTTACGACGACGAGAAAATCCGCCGCCTCGCTCGCGAAGGCGTCGCGCAGGGATGGACGCATTTCAAGCAGAAGGTGGGCGGCAATCTCGACGAGGACGTGCGGCGCGCGCGCATTCTGCGCGACGAAATCGGCGCGGATCGCAAGCTGATGATGGACGCGAACCAGGTGTGGGAAGTCGACGAAGCGATCGCCAACATGCGCCGTCTCGCGGAGTTCGACCCGTGGTGGATCGAAGAGCCGACCAGCCCCGACGATATCCTCGGGCACGCGGCGATCCGCCGCCGCGTCGCGCCGATCGGCGTGGCGACCGGCGAGCACTGCCATAACCGCGTGATGTTCAAGCAGCTATTGCAGGCACAGGCGATCGATTTTTGCCAGGTGGACAGTTGCCGGCTGGGCGGGCTCAACGAGGTGCTCGTGGTGTTGCTGATGGCGGCGAAGTTCGGCGTGCCGGTCTGTCCGCACGCGGGCGGCGTCGGACTATGCGAGTACGTGCAGCACATCTCGCTGTTCGACTACATCTGCGTGTCGGCGTCGCTCGAGAATCGCGTGCTCGAATACGTGGACCATCTGCACGAGCACTTTGTCGATCCCGTCGTGATTCGCAACGGACGCTATATGCCGCCGCAACAACCCGGCTACAGCATCGAGATGCGAGCCGAGTCGCTCGAACAGTTTCACTTTCCGCAGGGCGCCGCGTGGCGGGTCTGATCTTGTCCCTCTTCCTGCGACTCGCAATCTTCCAGCGCCCGCAGAAACGTCGAGCTCCACCAGTGCACGTCGAACTTGCGGATTCGCCGAAGCAGGGCTTCATGCCGGTTGATCCGCTCGTCGAGCGACATGGTTAGCGCGCGCTGAATGGCCTGCGCCGTGCCTTGCGTGTCGTACGGATTGACCAGCAGCGCTTCCTTCAACTGTTCCGCGGCGCCGGCAAAACGCGAGAGCACGAGCATGCCCGGATCGGCGGCGTCTTGCGCGGCGATGAACTCTTTCGCGACCAGATTCATGCCGTCCCGCAACGGTGTGACGAGCGCCACGCGACTCGCGCGATAAAGGCCCGGCAGACGCTTGCGGGCCACGTTGCGATGAATGTAGCGCACCGGCATCCAGTCCAGTTCGCCGAAGTCGCCATTGATCGCGCCGCACAGGCTGTCCATTTGACGCCGCAGATCGTCGTACGCGCCGACGTCCTCGCGGCTCGGCGAAGCAATCTGGATCAGCGTGGCGCTGTCGCGGTTTTCCGGGTAGAAGGTCAGCAGTTCGCGAAAAGCATGAACGCGTTGCGGCAAGCCCTTCGAATAATCCAGGCGGTCGACGCCCACCAGCAGACGACGCCGCGAATATTCCTCGCGCATGCGCGCGAACATGTCGCGCCCTTCCTTCGAATCGGCGAGACGAATGAAGTCGTCGACGTCGATGCCGATGGGGTACGCGCCGACCCGCAGCGTTCGACCGAACGCCCGCAGGCGATCGGGACTCAACCGTTGCGCTTGCGCTTCCGATTCGACGTAGTGAGAAAAATGCGTGAGGTCCGCTTCGCTCTGGAAACCCACCAGATCGTAGGCAAACAGCGAACGCATCAGCCATTCGTGCTCGGGAATCGCGGCCATGATCAGCGGCGGCGGCATCGGGATATGCAGGAAAAAGCCGATACGGTTGGTGCATCCCATCGCGCGCAACTCGGCCGCGAGCGGGATCAACTGATAGTCGTGAACCCAGATCAGGTCGTCCGGTTTCAGGAGCGGCAACAACTTCCGCGCGAACAACTGGTTGACCCTGCGATAGCCCGCGGCGAAGCGCGTGTCGAAATTCGCGAGGTCGAGCCGGTAGTGAAACACCGGCCACAACACGTCGTTGGCGTAACCGAGGTAATACGTGTCGTGGTCTTCGCGGCTCAGATCGAGCGTGGCAAGCGTGACGTTGCCGGCTGTTTGAACATGAACGTCGCCATGCCCCGTTGTCGCGACGTCCGCCGCTTCGTGAATCTTGCCGCTCCAGCCGAACCAGAGTCCGCCCGTTTGTTGCAGGCTCTCCCGTACCGCTACGGCAAGGCCGCCGGCCGCGGGCTTGCGCGGATCGGCGGTGCGATTCGAAACGACGACTAGTCGACTCATGAGGTCCTTATGTTGTTGGGTTCAAATGGCACCCGCCGCCCGCAAGCGAGGGCGCGCCGTCGGTCGATCATGCTGACTGGTCTGCTACGACTCGCCAATGCGGCCTCGGGTTCAACGCTTGGGGCCCTTCATGCCCTCGGTTTCCATCGCGGCATGTCGTTCCTCGCTCGCTTCGATCGGGTCCATCGACTCGTCGATGGAAGCCGTCGCGCGTTCGGTGGCGGCCAACGCTTCATCGACGGTGGTATCGAGTGTCTCGTCCTCGTCTTCGTCGCCCGGCGGCTCCAGCATGTCTCGAAGCATGGCGGCCAGTTCCGGTGTGTCCCACGGCGCCCCATGCTGCTTCTTTTTCTTTATGTAATGCCTGACTTCGGCGTCTTGCTCGGGAGTCAAGGGAAGGCCGCGAAAAGTACTTTTGGGGTCGGCATTGATCATGATTTGCTCCGGGAATTTATCCCGTTTCGAGTTTAGCCCCATTTGGACCGACGATGGGCAGGCAATGGGCCTGCGAGGCCTAAACGCCTTACCCTTCAATTCGCCGACGGCTCGCACCGCCCCACGGTTGTGCGAATCGCATGAAGCTGGGGCAGGCTTCGCTGAAAAGACGCCGGAAAGCGCCCTTCACCACGCCGTTTGATGGGCTCGGAATTTGCTTTGCAATGGCTAGCGTTCTATGAGGGGTCGCAATGAACAGTTGGAGCTTGTGCACGTCCGCCTATGCCACCGAACACCGGGAGCAGATCTGGCGAGATGCGCTGCAAAGGGTATATCTGTCGATGTCCAGCGAAACATTGAGGGACGGCCTGCGCGGCGAGGTGAGCTACAACCGGTCCCCGCTCGGCATGCAGTTCGTCAAACTGGCCGGCTCTCCGCAAGCGATCGCCGGAGATTACCCCGCAAGCGGGACGACCTCCGCCAACCTCTGGATTGCCTTGATCCTGGAAGGAAACGCGGCCTTGCGGATCGGCGGCGAAACGCACGCGCTGGAAGTCGGCGACATCCTGTACGGCGCCGGCGGCGGGGACCGCGTGGAGTTGCTGTTGAGCAGCGACTTCGAGATTCTCACCGTCGAGATGCCTCATGAGGTGTTCTACAAGCGGCTGCTCAATCCGCTCGCGATCCAGGCCGGAACCATTTCCCGCCAGGAAGGCATCAATCACGTCCTGTCCGATTTTCTGTCTTCAGTGGCGGCGCAAATGGAGAGTCTGACGGAGACGTCGTTCCATCCGGTGGAAATGGCGCTCTCCGAATTGCTCACTTACTGCCTCGCAAGACGGCCCGCGCTCAACGGCTTCAAGGATCTCGGTCATGCCAGGCATTTCCAGGAACTCTGCCATTCGATCGATCTGCATCTGGGCGATTGCGATCTGAGTCTCGACAAGGTGGCGCGTCGCAACAACGTATCGCCGCGCTACGTCCAGAAGATTTTCTCGCAGGCCAATTCGAGCTTCAGCCAGTTCGTCCGCAAGCGCAGGCTGGAACAGTGCAGGAAGGATTTGTCGAGCAGGGCGAATGCGTCGCTGTCGATTTCGGAAATCTGCTTTCGTTGGGGGTTCAACGATCTCGCTTACTTCAGCCGGGCGTTTAGCGCCGAATACGGCTGTTCACCCCGCGCATACCGGACACAATTGCTGGAAGAGCAACCGGTATAAAGGCGCCGGTCATGCGGAGAAAGACGCACCAGGCGGCTTTCTCCGTCAACGCCATTCGGCTATGCCCTGAATGCGCCGCGATGGTAGACGAGCGGCGAGCGCGTCGGCTCACGCACGATCCGCTCGGGCTGCCCTGTCAGGATCGCGTGATCGCCCTCGATATAGCTCGCGCCGAGACGGCATTCGATGTTCACGCAGCAATCCGTCAGCAAAGGGCAACCCATGTCCCCTATCTCGTAGTCCACATCCGAGAACTTGTCGCCGTCTTTCGCCCCGAACTTCAGTGCCAGAAACTGCGCACGATCGGAAAGAATATTGACTGCGAACGCGTGCGACTTATTGATCGCCGCGAGCGTATGGCTGCGAAGGTCCATGCATACGAGTAACAGACGCGGACGAAGCGACAGGCTGCAAAACGCGCTCACGGTGCTGCCTAGCGGCCGTCCGTTTTCCATCGCGGTCACGATCGTGACGCCGCTCGGGAAGTCCGCCATGGTCTCGCGCCACTCGGCACTCTGCTCTTTCGAGTTGAACGCGCCTTGCGGCAGGGCGAGAACACTCGACTGGGTCGATGAGTCTTTCATTGTCAGGGTTTCTTACTTTGGATGAGGTGCTATTCCATGCGTCCGCAGATGGCGAGTGCGGCAAGCGCATAAATCTGCGCGCTTCGGGCGAGGTCCTCGGGTGTGGGCAACACGCGCGGAATGCCGCACGTGACCGCGGGAATCCGGTGCATGTTGAAGACATTGTGGTCGCGCCACATGCTCGAATAGATCGGGTCCGCCCGCGCCAGGGGCTGCCCGCGGACCATCTCGGTCGCGCAGCCGAGCGCGCCGACGAGCGGCGCGACGGCCTCGTCGTCGGCCCGATACCCGTGGCGCACAACGAGGGGACTGATCTCGAACTCGCCGAGATGCAGGGAGCGCAGCAAGCGCTCCAATTCCCGCTGCACTGGCGCGACGGTTTGTCTGGCAGTCAGTCCGACTTCCAGATAGAGCGCGCATACCTCGCTTCCGCTTCCGAACGTATGCGGTACGCCGGCTCGAATCGAATCGATCTGGACCTTGGGAACCGATAGGCCGCCCTCCGTTTCATACCGGTTGCGCACTTCATAGTCCGCCGTCCATGCGTGCAAGGCTTCGATCAGCTTGCCGGTTCGATAGATGGGGTTCGGATGCGACGCGCAATCCGGGTTGTACGTCAGCGCGGGCGTGAACGCGCTCTCGCCCAGCAAGCGGATACGGAACAACACATAGCCGCAACCCTGCCACGTGATGCCGTAGTCGGTCCCTTCAGCGGCAATCGCATAGTCGGCCGCAACGCCACCATGATGGAACAGGTAATGCGCGCCGATATCCTTGCCGAGGTAGTCGATACCCTGATATTCCTCGATCGGCTCGGGACCGATCTCACCGGGACAGGCAGTCAGGTAAAGCCTGCCGGACAGTTCGATGCCGGCCTTGCGCAGTGCCTTGGCGGCAATGAGAAAGCAGCTCATCGGCCCGCGGTCGTTCGTGATGGGGTAACCGTGCAGGCGATTGTCCTGCAGCCAGCACTGCGTCCACTCCTTGCGCTGAACGGTTTCCTGACGGTACTTGTAGCCGTCGAGCGCGGCCGAGCCCGCCGGGCTTTCGGTATCCAGATGCGCGGTAAACAGCAGATTGGGCGCATCGCCGCGACCGCCATACTCGCCGATGATGTTCGGACGCGCCAGCGTGGCCCCGACGGCGCGAGGCTTGAGCCCTTCCCGTTGCATCCAGTCGAATACATAGCCCGCCGCCGCGGCCTCCTCGCCGGAACGGCTCGGAATATTGCCGAGTTCGAGCGCCAGTTCGGTCAGTTCAACGGGATCGATGGCGTCCTCGATGCGCGCTTTGTCCTCGGCGGAAATCGGGTGCAACGTTGAAGCGGGCCGCTTGATCATTTTCGAGGTCACACTACGATCCTTTCGTGACGCGGCCGTTCCACATACCGACGATATCGTCCGTATCGAGAACGACCGCAAAGTTCTCCGCCAGCACCTCGAGGGTGTTGTGGTGGAAGTCATCGCGGTAAGCGCCGCAGGCATCGCCCGCGACAACCACCAGCCAGTCCCGCTGAAACGCATCCCGCACCGTCGAGTCGACGCAACATTCCGTCGTCAACCCGCATATCACCAGGGTGTCGATGCCTTGGTCCCGAAGCCGGCTGTCGAGATCGGTCCCGACAAACGCGCTATAGCGCTGCTTCCATACAATCTGGTCGCCCGCCTCCGGCACGACCTGGTAGAAGGCTTCGCCACCGGAGCCGTCGCGGCATACGGCATAAGCACAAGCGGGATCGACGTTGCGATAGCGCATCCATTTGATCCAGGCTGGCGAATCGGTCGCGGGGTCCGTTTTCAGGCCCGCGAAGATCACCGGGATGCCTGCCTGGCGCGCAAGCGTGGCCAGGCGGCCGGCGTTTTCAATGGCCGGCGCGACGTCCGCGACCGGCACGCCCATCTGCGCGAGCGCACCTTCCGGCGAGCCGAAATCAACCTGGATATCGATGATGCAGAGCGCCACACCGCCTGGCGCCAGCCATTCGTTCATGGAAGGAGCGGTCATGAGAACTCGGCGCGCAAATGCGGAAGAATGTCCTGACCAAAGCGCGTCAGCCCAGTGACGTAATCGGGAAAAATCAACATCACGCCATCCAGTTCGCAATCGCGCAGCAATGCGGATAACTGTGCGTGGCAAGCGGCCGGATCGCCGATCGTCGTATGGGTCATGAATGCATTGCTCGCCCGCTCGACCATTGCGTTGTTCTTGCCGCTGACATCCACGCCGAAGCTGCGCATCATGCCCGTCACGGCCTCGACGTCGAGACCCTCCCGATACTGTTGGGCGAGCGCCTCCGCCCGCGCATTCGTGTCCGCGCAAATCACCGTGGACATGCAGTACGTCTTGATCGTGGTGCCGAACGCCTCGGCCAGCGCCTTGGCACGCCGGCTGATAGCGCCGGTCTCGGCGTCGTCCTTGCCACCGATAAAGCAGGCATCGGTGTTGCGAACGCTGAACCGGAGTCCTCGTTCGGACTGTCCGGCACATACCAGGAAAGGACGCGGATTCGCGATGGGCTTGGGCTCCGAGACGCAATCCTTGATGGTGAAGAACTGCCCCTCGTAATCGACGCGTTGATCAGACCATAGCGATTTGATGATGTCGGTCCATTCAGCCGTCATCGCGTAGCGCTGGTCGTGATCGAGCGAGGCGTCCCAGGCGCCCATCTGCTCGAATTCCTCCTTGAACGAGCCGGAGACGATATTGAGTCCGGCTCGCCCTCCGCTGATCTGGTCGAGCGTCGTGATCATCTTCGCGACAACCGCGGGATTGTGCAGGCCGGCATGCATCGTGGCGATAATCCGCGCGCGACGCGTTGCCTCCGCAATCCCCGCCATCATCGTGACCGATTCGAGCGAGACGTCCCAGTGTTGCGTGGCGCCGCCGAAACCTCGCCATTTCGCCATCGACATGATGAAATCCAGACCGATCTCGTCGGCGAGGATGGCGGCCTCGCGATTTTGCCGGTACGAGGCATCCAGCACCGGCGTGCTGCGCGAAATGATCCATCCGCCTTTCGCGATTGGCAGAAAAACGCCGAACTCTTTAGAACATGTCATTAGGCACCTATGATCCACAACTAATAAAACAGCTTCTTCGCTTTACCGACAAACAGCGCCTCAAATACCGGAAGAGGCTTTACGGCTGAATAGCTGCCCCTTCACGGGCGGTCGCATGAGCGTGACCGCGAACGCGATAATTAACGGAATGATCGCGACCAGCAAGAACGCGCCGGTGAAGCTTCCGAGTTCATCTTTCACGCGGCCGGCAACCAGCGGACCAAAACAGGCGAGTGTCGAAATAAGATTCGCCACGGAGAAAATCTCCAGGTACGGAAGCCGTCCGTAATAGTTGGACAGAAGAACGCTCGTGGCGAGAAAGGTCATGCCATAGCCCGCGCCGATTCCGATCGAGAAGACGATCAGCATCGGCAATGAAGTCGGCGCGCTGAGCGCGAGTGTGCCGATGACCATCAACAACAGGCTCGCAATCAGCATCTTCTTCGGTTCGATCTTTTCGCCGAACAGGCCCGCGATAAAACGGGAGAAAGAATTGATCAGCGCTTCGGCGCTCAGCAACGCGGCCGCGGTCTGCGCGCTGAATCCGTGATCCGTGATATGCGCGACGGCAAAGCTATTGGTGGTAATGCCGACCAGCAGGAACGTGGTGTAGGCGGCAGCGATCGCGTAAAACTGCCACGTGCCCATTGCCTCACGCGCCGTCCATGCCTGCTCGGTGTGATAGACCGAGCTGTTCTCTTCCTGACGATGCGCGTCGCCCAGTTGTTCGGCGTGCTCGCGCTCCCGGACACCCGAAGGCAGCAATACGGTCGCGAGGAGCCCGAGCACCACCAGGAAGAAGCCGGACAACGCCCAATGCATGCGCCAGTTCCCCAGCACATTCACGGCCAGAACGACGAGCCACGGACCCACGACGCCGCCGAGTCCGCCGACCGTGAAATAGAAGCCAAACGCGAACGCCTGATTCTTGTACATCCGGCCGATAACGTAAGTCCCCGGCACGGTGGCGACGAAGCTGAAGCCGACGCCCAGCAGAATCGCGCCGGCGAAATACAGTGCGAGGCCGTGACAATGCGCGAGAAGCGCGAAAGCCGCGGCGAGGATGACGGTGCCGGCCAGAAACGTCGGCCGCACGCCGAAGCGGCGGATGAAGATGGCCGGCAGATAACTCGACAGGCCGCAGGCCAAACCCAGTAACGTGAACCCCAGTCCGGCGCTAGACCAGCTCCATTGCATTTCCTTGATCATGTCCGGCAGTACCACGCCCAACGACGTGAAGGTGGCCGCCGTGATCATGAAATAGATCGCGCTCAATAGAGCAAGTATGGCCCACTGATAACCTCTGCTATAGCTATTCATGCAATGCCTCGCAAGCTGATATTTAATTAAGATCGTTCCGAATCATTCGGGCTTCAGTTGAAGCTGTATCTGATCAGCGCGCCATAGCTGAATTGATCGGTGGGGAAGTACTCCGTGCTCTGGATCTTGTACTTGTTCCTGATCGGATTCAGAACGATACCCAGCCACAAATGCCCGCCGGGCTGGCCCAATTCCTTGCCGAGGTCGTAGTGGAGTTCCGGTTTGAAATCGGTCGTCTCGGCCTGGCCGTGCAAACCGAAGGTATGGTCGAAAGTCCCGACAATCCGGAAATCGCCCAGTTTCGTCGAAAACGGGAAACCATAATCGATGTGAAGTCGCCGGTCATTCCAGCCCAGGCCGGGATTTCTTTCCCAGTAATAGATCGTGCGCAGCCAGCCGATCCAAGGAGCCTGCCAATCGATGCCGATGCCGGGAAAGTAGTTATAGCCCTGGTGCTCTGTCTTGGAGATCCATTGGGCAAACGTAATATCCTTGAACGGTCCCAGAGAGATATCCTTGCCCAACAGCTTGCCCAGGCTCAATCTCGGAACGAGCTTGTAATAGTAGGTCGTGGCGCCGCCGGCATAGTCGTTCTGCAGCGAGGTTTCGAAAATAGAATACGTGTAGAGATCACCAAAGCGATAGTCACCAAACGATTCAAAAATCGGCGAGAAGGTGGTTTTAGGATCGACCTTGTTGCCTCCCTGCAGATAGCCGCTCACGTCGAACGACTGGTAATTCACAAATCCCCCGGAATACGCAAACACAGACTGAGACGAGCCGATCGCCGCGAGAAGCAGACATGCGGTTGCAATAGTTTTAAACATGATAATTGGATCCGTGAAATTCGGATTTATAAGAGATCTTTTCTCAATGATTTGATTAAAGCGAATCCGTGAGAAACATCTGACAAGAACCGCCGGCCCGTTAGTTATTAGTGGTTATGCTCAACACGGCGCAAATGTACCGAGACATAAAAAACCACGCTTGCAAAAATCCGCATAAGGACTTGGACTGGTCACCCGGACCGGTGCCACGCGAAGCGCCTTTTTTACTTTTTTGGTGGCGCGGTCGGTGGCGCGGTCGGTGGCGCGATCGGTTACGTGCAGGCAGGCTGCGCCGGGCGATTTCAGCGCCGCTGTGTGGGCGCCTGCACGGCTCTGTTCGAACTGGCGTCCGTCAGACGCGCGAAGACCGGCGCGGGCGCGATCATCCAGCCTCGCGCCCGTGTTCCATTGCAATGCCTAACCCTTGACCGCCCCCGCAGTCAATCCGGTGATGATCTGGCGCGCGGCGACGAGCGTGAAAATGAGCGGGGGAATCGCAATCAGGCTTCCGAGCGCCATGATCTTTCCCCAGTCGACGCCTATGTCCGTGATGTAAAGCGACGTTGCAACGGGCAACGTGCGCGTTCCGCGGTCGGTCAGCACGAGTGCAAGAATGAATTCATTCCACGCGATGCGGAAAGTAAAAATGGCGGCGGCGGCAAGACCTGGCCGGATCAGCGGGAGAAATACCTTGTAGAAGGTCCCGATCGGCCCGCAACCATCGAGCGCGGCGGCTTCCTCCAGTTCAATCGGAATCTGAATGACGAAACCGTACAGCAGCCAGATAGTGAACGGCAGGTTCACCGCCACATACAACAGGATCAGACCTGAAAGGCTGTTCACCATGTTCCACCGGCTCCAGATCATGAACACCGGCAGTGCCAGTACCGCGAGCGGCACCGTGCGCAGCATCAGCGTCGCGTAGGCAACGGCGGTACGCCCCGGGAAACGGAAACGCGCCAGTCCATAAGCCGCCATGCAGCCGAGCAAAAGCGTAAGCGCCGTCGACACGACACCCACGATCAGGCTGTTTCCGAGGTAACGGGCGAAATTGTCCTCGCCGAGCACCGCGCGGTAGTTCTCCAGCGTCGGCGTGAACAGCAGATTCAAAGGCTCGCCGAATATCTGCGTCTGATTGCGCAGCGACGTGATGAAGATGAGTGCGATCGGCGCCACGCACAGACAGGCCAGGATCACCAGCGCGGTGTAGTGCAGGCCGATGAGCAACGGAGAGCGGCGCATTACATCTTCTCCTGTTTCAGCGGATTCGAAAAACGCAGCGCCACGCACGACAGGAGTGCGACGACCGCCAGCAACAGCACGGAAATCGCCGCGGCGGAGCCCAGGTTCTGGCTGACGAACGCGGCCTTGTAGATGTGCAGGGAAAGAATTTCCGTCGCATCACCCGGCCCGCCGAAGGTGAGAATGTAGATAACCTCGAGCACACGAAATGCGTCGATCACGCGCATCAACAGCGTGATCGCAATCACGTGAGCGACCATCGGCAGCTTGACCCGCCAGGTCATTTGCCACCACGTGGCGCCGTCGATACGCGACGCTTCGAGTACCGATCCATCGACACTGGCGAGGGCCGCAAGCATCATGATCAATACGAATGGCGTCCATTGCCAGATATCCGACACGACGATTGCAATGAAGGAGAGGCTGGGATCGGCCAGCCATGCGTGAGGCGCCATGCCGACGTGCTGCAGGATCGCATTGACGAAGCCAAACTGCGCGTCGAACAGATATCGCCACGTCAGGCCCACGGCAATCGGCGCAATCATCATGGGAAGAATGAACATGCTGCGGAAGAACGCCATTGCGCGCGCGGGCGCTTCGAGCAACAGCGCCAATGCGATGCCGAGGCTCATTTCGGCGGTGACGCAAACAAACGCAAACAGCAGTGTGACCCGCAACGAACTCCAGACGGCAGGGTCCGCAAAGGCTGTCCTGAAGTGACGAAGTCCGACCCAGTGCGCGTCGGCCCACGGCGTTCCCATCGACCAGTCGAAGAAACCTAGCTGAATGCCGGAGATCAAGGGATATAGACAGGCGGCGGCCGTGACGGCCGCCGCCGGGCCCACGTAAACCAACGGGACCCAGGAGGGCGTTCTCATGAAAGGAAATTCCGGTGACAGCGGCGCCGGTGATCGCATCCGATCGAAGGCTGCCTCTTGTATGGGGATATCTATCTGGTCAGGCCTTGTAGCCGGCGCTTCGCATGATCTCCAGTACTTTGGGGATCTCGCCGTTCAATGCCGCAGCCGGTGACGAAGCGCCAATCAGCGCGTTCGAAATGCCCACGCCGAGAGCCTGATCGACAATGGCGTCCCAAACGGGAATCATTGGCCGCCAGTCCGGATCGATGTATTTGATCTGTTCCCGCAATACGGCAAATTCGGGAAACTGCCGGGTCATCGCGGGGTCGGCTATCGTCGAGACCCGGCTGGGGCTACCGCCCGCACGGCAAACGGCTTTGTCCTGTTCTTTCGATGTGAGCCATTGAAGAAGAAGGAACGCCGCCTCGGCATTCCTCGAATTTCGCGGGATCGCGAGGCCAAGCCCGCCTGCTTCGCTCGAATAACGGCTGCCTTTGGGGTGAACCGCATACCCCACCTTGTCGCTGATTCTGGAGCGCGTCTTGTCCCGCACCGGACCGAAAATAGCGGTCGCGTCCAGGTACATCGCCGCCTGCCCTTCCAGGAAAGCGGTCATCATTTCCCCCTGACCGTAGCTCGGGATGCCCACCGGTCCTGTTTGCACGACATCCTGCAGAAACCTCAACGCCTTCACGCCGTTATCGTCGTTGAAGACCGGCGAAAAAACGCCGGACTTATAGTCAAACACTTTTCCGCCCAGCGGATTGAGGTGCAGCAGCCATGCTTGCAGACATTGGTGTCCAGCCTGTCCGCGCGAGGTCAATGCGCCGATCCGCGCCTTGTCCTTGATGACGTAAAGCAGTTTGTGAAGCTCGTCGTAGGTTTGCGGCACCTTCAGATCATATTGGCTGAAAACGTCACGCCGATAAGCCAGGATGGACGTCTCCGCGCCATAGGGGACGCCGTATAACCTGGCGCCAGGGCCGGACAGATATCCCTTCTCCCCGCCCACGAGCCCGATGTTCTCCACATAGGCCGGCACCATGTCCGCCATGTCGTAACCTGCGTCCGACAACTGTGGGTTCTTGAAGAATGGCGCAAGCTCGCGCAGCAGGTTCTTGTCGACGTACTCGGTTTTCCACGTGGCAATGTAGCTGATCAGATCGTAGTCGCCTTGAGGCTTCGACATTTCCAGCAATTGCTTGTCGCGCATGCGCAGCATCTGCATCTTGTCCAGTTCGACTTTGATGCCGGTCAGCGCGGTGAATTGAGGCAACAGCCTGATCATCGCCTCGTAGTGCGGATGCGATGGAATGCTCAGAACGAGCGACGTTCCCTTGTACTTCGCGAACCGATCCTGCGCGTGACTGCTGGAGATCGGAAGCCCTGCCGCGAACACCGAAAGTCCCGCGAGTTTTACGAATTCCCTGCGTTGCACGATTGTCTCCTGAATGGTGCTGGATGCGTTGCCGTCAATGTCCCAGGCGTTGCATGGTGGCCGTGTCGAATAGATGCAGTGCCTGCGGATCGAAACCGATGCCGACGGTCTGGTGCGCGAGCGCATGACAATCGCCGGGGGCGACCACGGTGAGCCGCACGCGCGGATCGGTCGCGAGACGGCCAACCAGCACGCTTTCCGTGCCGAGGTACTCGACCACGTCGACGATCAGTCTCAACGAATGCGCGCCACCCGTGAGCTGCAGCGCTTGTGGCCGCAAGCCGAGCGTGATGTCGCGCCCCGCTTCCAATGCGGTTTGCAGCCGCGCGGCGGGTACCTGAAACTGGAACCCCGTGCCGGCCAGCGTGAGCGCACCGTCATGAACTTCCACGCGCGCGGGAATCAGATTCATCGTCGGCGTGCCGATAAAGCTCGCCACGAACAGATTGGCCGGCTTTGAAAAGACTTCGGCGGGTGTGCCGATCTGCTGAATCCTTCCCTTGTCGAAGATGACGATGCGTGAAGCGAGCGTCATGGCTTCGACCTGGTCGTGCGTCACGTAGACCGTCGTCTTTCCGAGGCGCTCATGCAACAGCGCGAGTTCCGCGCGCATATGGCCGCGCAACTTGGCGTCGAGATTCGAGAGCGGCTCATCGAAGAGAAATACTTCCGGCTCGCGCACGATGGCCCGACCGATCGCAACGCGCTGTCGCTGGCCGCCCGATAGCTCCCTGGGCTTGCGTGACAGCAGCTTTTCGATATTCAGTGTTTTGGCAGCGGCATTGACCAGGGTTTCGATGTCCGAGTCGGACCGCCCCGCAAGGCGCAATGCAAACGACAGGTTTTGCGCGACGTCCATGTGCGGGTACAACGCATAGTTCTGAAACACCATGGCAATGTCGCGCTTCGCTGGTGCAACCCGCGTCACATCACGGCCAGCAATGTGGATCTGGCCTTCGGTCACCGACTCGAGACCCGCGATCATGCGCAATGTGGTGGATTTCCCGCAGCCGGATTCGCCCAGCAGCACGACGAACTCGCCTTCGTCGATCCGCAGATCCAGATGCTCGACCACCGTTGTCGCACCAAAGCGCTTGACGACCTGGCGCAGTTCAAGTCCTGACATGAAGTCTCCGTATGTTGATGTCGTTTGATTCAGTCGTGTCGCGGCGTGCGCCAACGGCGCTCCCATGACCGCGCCGAATAGCGGCGTATGCCCCATCCGATCGATCGGCGCCTATTTCCTGGATGAACCTCGTCGGGTCCCCAGATCGCCTGGTAGGTATCGATGCATCGGCCTTGCCGCTGCCAGCGAACCGCAAGCGCGCCGAGCAGGCAGAACCATGACGCGAGCACGACCGCCATCCAGCGCGGCGCGTCCGCCGCATACAGACCTGTCGCCGCCGCGAAGAGCGCAGCCAGAATCGCGCTCGTGCCGAGTATCTTGTGAATGAGTTCGAACGCGACGCGGCGCGGCGTCATATCGTAGTGATCGCCTCGAAAGGAATCGCCGGAACGCTGGTTTCCGCGACGCGGATCGTTGGGACCACCCTTGGTTCCGCGCACCATCCCGCCGGCAATCTGCAGCCAGCCCGCCGCACCGATGCACCATCCCAAGGTTCCATGCGCCCTCGCAAGCGATGAAGCGCCGGGTGCGTTGCGCCATGCGAGGACAAGGCCAGCGGTCATCAGCAGCACGCCTGCCCATTGAAGCGTCTGGTGCGCGCGCCACCATGTCTTGTTGTCGAGTTCGGCGGGCCACGACTGATGTGGCAGGACTTTGAAATATCGCGCCGCGAGGACACCGGCAGGCAGCAACACAGCCCAGCTAAGCACCATCAGTCGTCCATGCCAGGCGACCCAGGTCGCGACGTGATGTTCGCCGGCGCCTGATAGCGGCATGAGAAGCCAGGTAAAGACACTGTGCATGCTATGCCCTGTAGGCGGGTGCGATGGGTGCGAACGGATTCGCCGTCACCTGCGGCCCTTGCGCGGTTCGCAGACGTCGTAGCGAGACCGTTCCTTCAAACAGACGGCGCCGACACCGGTTCAATTCCGCAAAGACGCATTCTTGTTCTTGGTTCACGCTCGACGTTCTTTTCTTTATCGTCGCGGCGTGGTCTCGATTGGGTGCAGATTATGGGCACCCACTCGATTGCCAACTATTGAAAGTTATGAATAGGGTGATTGCCGGCGGTTATACGAAGGAAAATGAGAGGTGAAGCGTGTGCAGTTGTAATAAAGCTGAAGCGGTGCGCCGCCTGTTTTCAGTCATTGGATGCGAACGCGCGCTCGTCGAACCTCACGCCAGATCGCGCCGCATGAACACGCGTTTCGATTCGTCGAGTCCGCACGCGATATGCGCTTCGCGCCGCGCGATCAGCGCCGCGTCGAGTTCGGCTGGCTCGATGTCGCGAAAGCCGAGCCGCCGATAGTACGGCGCATTCCACGGCACCGCGCGATACGTCGACAGCGTGAGTTGCATCGCCCGTCGCGCACGCGCGAGTTGCGCGACCTGCTCGATCAGCGCCGCGCCGATGCGCCGCCCGGCATGCGCGGTGAGCACGTCCAACTCCTGCACGTAGAAGCACGCCGGCTGCGGCTCGAACATCACGAATCCGACGCATGTTTGATCGGCTTCCACGGCGACGATGATTTCGCGCGCGGCGATCTTGCGCTCGACGAGTTCCAGCGGCATGGGCGGCGCATCGGCAATACCCGTCATGCCGACGCTGACGAAACGCAGACCCGCCTCGAATTCGATCGCACGGATCACGGCCGCATCGTGCGGCTCGGCAAAACGGAAGGTGACGGCGTGGGCGCGTTGCATGAGCGTTTCCTACGTTCGTTTATTCAAGGGCATGCCGCGATATTGACATCGGCCGCGCGAAATAAACAAGCGCCCAACGCCGCCACGGCACTAAACTCCTGAGCATCGGTATTTCCCTTTCGAGCCACGATGGACCTGACGCATCTTCTGCAGATCGCCCTGCACTTCGACCAGCACCTGAGCGGCCTGACCGCCGAATACGGCGCCGTCGTTTACGCGATGCTGTTTCTCGTCGTATTCGTGGAGATCGGTTTTCTGCCGCTCTTTTTCCTGCCTGGCGATCCGCTGATTTTCATCTGCGGCGCGCTCGCCGCCACCGGCGCGCTGAACGTCTGGTTCGTGGTTCCGGTGCTGTTCGCCGCCACGGTGGCCGGTAGCATCGTCGACTATGCAATCGGCCGCGCGATCGGCGAAAAGGTCTATACCGCCGACTATCGCTGGCTCGACAAGAATGCGCTGCGCAAGGCGCACGCGTTTTACGAAGCGCGCGGCGGCCTGACGTTTCTGCTGTCGCCGTTCATCGCCGTGGTGCGAACCTTCGCGCCGTTCGTCGCCGGCGTTTCACGCATGACGTTCACGCGTTTCGTGTCGTTCGTCACCGCCGGAGCGGCGCTGTGGATCGTCTCGCTGGTCGCGGCGGGTTATCTGTTCGGCAACGTGCCGCTGGTGCGCGATCACATGAGTTCGATCGTGCTGCTGGGCGTCTCGCTCGGCGTCGGTTCGTTGCTCGTCAGCGCCGTGTGGCGCTTCGTCAACCGGCGCATGCGCGCTCACTGATTCGCAGGGTCATGACAGCGTTATCCGCCTTGCTGGCTTTCGCGCCGGCGCTGATCGTCGCGGCCGGCACACCCGTCCCCGCATCGCCGCGCGGGTCGCGCGCGTGCTGACCAACGCCACGCCGCGATAAGCCGGGCCGCGCTGTGTCATCGGCGCATGACCGGCTCACCGCTGCTTACACCCAGCCTTCGATCTTCAGGCCGCTCGCGCGCTCGGCTTCCTCGCGCGACACGCTGCGCACCGTTTGGCCGAAGCTCCAGATGTGCCCTTCAGGATCGCGGGCGGCGTAGACGCGGTCGCCGTAAAACTGATCGGCCGGCTCGCGCGTGATGATCGCGCCCGCGGCGCGCGCCTTCGCGCAGTGTTCGTCGATGCCCTCGCGCAATTGCACGTGTACCGACTGCGTGTTCTTGCCGCCGATCGAAGCGGGACTGGCCGAGTCGTCGGACCATTCGCCGGCGATCATCACGTAGCTGTCGCCAAAGCGCATCTCCGAATGGGCCAATCGGCCGTCGCTATCCGTGATGACCATCCGGCGCTCGAAGCCGAATGCTTTTTCGAGCCAGTCGAGCGCGGCGAACGGGTCCCGGTAGTACACCGCCGAACCCAGCGACGGACGATGAAGCGAATCGCTCATGCTTGTCTCCTTTGTAAGCCTTCACGTCGATATTTAACACCGCGGTTAAGCGGATCGACAAGGCGGAATGATGTGGCCGCGGCGGCCCCGTTCGGTCCGATCGTTCATCCGCGTATCCACGCAGCCAGGAAGCTGTTTGTCGGCACGACGTTTGCGTAATGAAAGCAACGCGGCATGCCGGCGCTCGGCGCGCGGTGTCGCGGCAGCCTATCGTTCGCATCGGGAGCGCGACATGGACGCATCAGCGGCTTCTGCATTACCCGCGCCACCGCCGGTCCCTATCGTGCTGGTGTACAGCCAGGGCCGCAAAGCGGCGGGCGGCGGTCACGAACTCGACACCCAATGGGAGCTTGCCCGGCAGATCGCCGAACTGAAAGGCGCGCAACTTGCTGGCAACGTCGATGACGCGTGCATCGCTTCGGCGGACCGCTACCTGGTCCCCGACGACACGTTGACGGTGGATGAAGCGCGCAAGCTGGGCGTCGCGTCGGAGCGCGATCTGTACGGCGGCGTGGTGCCGTATCCGTTCGTCGCGACGAAGCTGATCGCGCACGAATTGCCGCCGGGCGCGCGGCATGCGCCGCACGGCTGGTCACGTGAATTCAGCGAGCAGGTTCGCGGACTCGTGCTGCCGGGCTACGCGGCGTTCTCGCGGGACGACGCGCTCGACGCCGCCGCGTTGCTGTGGCCGGGCGGGCGGGTGCGCATCAAGCGGCCTTACGGCATCGGCGGCGCGGGGCAAGCGCTCGTGGAAACCGGCGAGCAGCTCGCCGCCGAACTCGACGACATCGGCGACGCCGCGTTGCAGGCCGAGGGCGTCGTCGTCGAACGGCATCTGGAGAACATCGAGACGCTGAGTGTCGGCCGCATCACGCTCGACGGCCTGGTGGCGAGCTATCACGGCGTGCAGAGACTGACGGTCAACAACCACGGTCATCATGTGTACGGCGGCTCGGACCTCGTCGTCGTGCGCGGCGATTTCGACGCGCTCGCGCGTCTCGACATGGCGGACGACGTTCGAGAGGCCATTGCCCGGGCGCGCGCGTTCGATGCCTGCGTGCAAAAGTACTACGCCGGCTTCTACGCGTCGCGGCGCAACTACGACGTGGGCTGGGGCGCCGACGCGAACGGCACGCACTATTGCGGCGTGCTCGAACAGTCGTGGCGGCTGGGCGGCGCGAGCGGCGCGGAAATCGGCGCGCTGCGCGTGCTCCAGGCGGACCGCAACGCGCACACGGTGCGGGCGTCGACGTGGGAAATCTATGGCGCGCACGCCGAGGTGCCCGCGGACGCGTGCCTGATCTATCACGGCACCGATCCGCAGGCGGGCGAAATCACGAAGTTTTATACGGTAGACGGGAGTAGCGAAACATGACGGCGGACAGATACCGCGTGCAAATACCCATCGAAACCGGTCATCTCGACGCGACCATCCTCGCGCCGAAGACGACCGTGCCAGGCGTGCTCTTCGTGCATGGCTGGGGCGGCAATCAGGACCAGTATCTGGAACGCGCGCGGCAGGCCGCTGCGCTCGGCTGCGTGTGCCTCACGTTCGACCTGACCGGGCACGCGCGCACACGCAGCGAGCAGGAGACGGTCACGCGCGAAACCAACCTCAACGATCTGCTGGCCGCCTACGACACGTTGGCGAAGCATCCGCTGATCGACCGCAATTCGATCGCGGTGATCGGCAGCAGTTACGGCGGCTACCTCGCGAGCATTCTTACCTCGCTGCGGCCGGTGCGCTGGCTCGGCATGCGCGTGCCCGCCCTGTATCTCGACGAAGGCTGGAACATTCCGAAGCGCGCGCTGCACGTCAAGCATGACATCGTCGCTTATAGAAAGCGCATCGTGGCCTCCGGCGAGAATCGCGCGTTGCGCGCCGCGGCGGCATTCAAGGGCGACGTGCTGCTGGTCGAGTCGGAGCGCGATCAGTTCGTGCCGCACACGGTAATCGCCAGCTATCTACAGGCGTTCCTGAGCGCGCATTCGTTGACCTACCGGATCATCGACGGCGCGGATCATGGACTGAGCGACGAAGGCAGTCAGCGTGCGTACACGGCGCTCGTCGTGACGTGGCTCGGCGAGATGATCGGCGGCTTGCGAGCAGGCAGCCGGGGCGAAGCAGCGAACCCGCCGATTCGGTGAGGCGGCTCGGGCGGCATCGACTTGCCGCGCGGCGAGCCGCTGGCCGCTGGTTCGGTACAGCGCTATGGGCCACTCCAGGCCGCCATGAGTCCGCTATACGCCGCCTTACTTCGCCACCGGCATCGTGAATTCGGCGCCCTTCGCGATGCTGTCCGGCCAGCGCTGCATGATGCTCTTGTAGCGCGTGTAGAAGCGGATGCCTTCTTCGCCGTAAGCGTGGTGGTCGCCGAACAGCGAGCGCTTCCAGCCGCCGAACGAGTGCCAGGCCATCGGCACCGGAATCGGCACGTTGATGCCGACCATGCCCACCTGGATCTGCCGGCCGAACGCACGCGCCACGCCGCCGTCGGACGTGAAAAGCGACACGCCGTTGCCGAACTCGTGCGCGTTGATCAACTCCACCGCGCTCGCGAAATCGGGCACCCGCACCACCGCCAGCACCGGGCCGAAAATCTCTTCCTTGTAGATCTTCATGTGCGTGCCGACCTGGTCGAACAGCGTGCCGCCGATGAAGAAGCCCTCTTCGCTCGCCACCGGATGCGCGCGGCCGTCGACGATCAGCTTCGCCCCTTCCGCCACGCCCGACGCGATATAACCGGCCACCTTGGCCTTATGTTCGGCGGTCACCAACGGCCCCATCTCGGCGTCGAGGTGTTCGCCATTCTTGATCAGCAGCGATTCGACGCGCGGCACCAGCTTCTCGATCAACCGATCGGCGACGTTGCCGACCGCCACCGCCACCGAGATCGCCATGCAGCGCTCGCCCGCCGAACCGTAGGCCGCGCCGATCAACGCATCGACCGCCTGGTCCAGATCGGCGTCAGGCATCACCACCAGATGATTCTTCGCGCCGCCGAGCGCCTGCACGCGCTTGCCACGCTTCGACGCTTCCGTATGAATATATTCGGCGATCGGCGTCGAGCCAACGAACGACAGCGCGGCGACGTCAGGATGATCGATCAGCGCATCGACGGCCACCTTGTCGCCGTTCACGACGTTGAACACGCCGTCCGGCAAGCCGGCTTCCTTGAGCAATTCGGCGAGGCGCAGCGACGCGGACGGATCGCGTTCCGACGGCTTCAACACGAAGGTGTTGCCGCAGGCGAGCGCGACCGGGAACATCCACATCGGCACCATCACCGGGAAATTGAACGGCGTGATGCCCGCGACCACGCCGAGCGGCTGACGCAGATTCCAGTTGTCGATGCCGCCGCCGATCTGGTCGGTGAAGTCGGTCTTGAGCAGATTCGGAATGCCGCACGCGAACTCGACCACTTCGATGCCGCGCACCACTTCGCCTTGCGCGTCCGTGAACACCTTGCCGTGTTCGCGCGTGATCAGCATCGCCAGTTCGTCGTGATGCTGATTGAGCAATTCCTTGAACCTGAACAGAATGCGGGCGCGCTTGAGCGGCGCGGTTTCGCTCCAGGCCGGAAAAGCCGCCCTGGCGGCCTTGACCGCCGCGTCCACTTCCTCGACCGACGCGAGCGCCACCGAACCGCTCACCTGGCCGGTGGCGGGATTGAACACGTCCTTGAAGCGGCCGCTCGCCGGCGCGGCGGGCGCGCCGCCGATGTAGTGGCCCAACTGCTGCACAGTCAGCTTCGCTTGTTCGTTCGCTACATTCATTTCCTTACCTCGTTCGGGATCGACGCGTCAGCACCGCGCCGTAAGCAGGAAGATCGGGCCGCGCCGCACGGCGCGGTATGCAAGGCCGCGCGCTCGCCGGCGGGCTCCGTCAAGACCCGCCAACTGTATCGACGGTGCCCGTCATATTCCCGATACAGCGCAATAAAACCGCGCCTCGCTGTATTGTTTTTCGCCTGACAACTGTATTGGTCGGTGAACCCGGCGCGGCCCGCCTACTCCCCGTAAGTCCTGGCTTGCAAAGTTTCGCTTTAAGGACGCCAATGAAGTCGCCTTGAAAGCTGCTCGAAAACAGTTCCGTTCAGGAGGCAATGATGGAAACGAACGCATCGGCAGACGGCCGCGAGCATCGCTCGCAGACCCGCAAAGCCACCGCCAGCGGCTGGATCGGCTCGGCGCTCGAATACTACGATTTCTTCATCTACGCGCAAGCGGCCGCTCTCATCTTTCCGCAGTTGTTCTTTCCGTCGGGCAATCCAAAGATCGCGATCGTCGCGTCGCTCGCCACCTATGGCGTCGGCTACGTCGCGCGGCCGATCGGCGCGTTCGTGCTCGGGCATTGGGGCGACACCCACGGCCGCAAGAACGTGCTGCTGCTTTGCATGTTCATGATGGGGTTTTCGACCATGGCGGTCGGCCTGCTGCCCACCTATCAGCAGGCCGGCCTGCTGGCGCCCGCGATGCTGGTGGTGCTTCGTCTGATCCAGGGCTTTGCCGTCGCGGGCGAAATCTCCGGCGCGAGTTCGATGATTCTCGAACACGCGCCGTTCGGACGACGCGGCTATTACGCCAGCTTCACGCTGCAAGGCGTGCAGGCCGGCCAGATTCTCGCCGCGGCCGTGTTCCTGCCGCTCGCCTATTACATGGAGGAAAGCTCGTTCAATTCGTGGGGCTGGCGCGTGCCGTTCCTGCTGAGCGCGCTGGTGCTGGTTGCCGGCTACATCATTCGCCGCGAGGTGCAGGAAACGCCGGTGTTCAGGAAAGAAGACGCCACCGGCGCCGTGCCCAAGTCGCCGATCGCCGAGGCCTTCCGCTACAACCTGCCGGATATGCTGCGGGTGGTCGGCTGCTCGCTGATGAACGTGATTCCCGTGGTCGCCACCATTTTCGGCGCGGCGTATGCGGTGCAGGCGTCGTACGGCATCGGCTTTTCGAAGAGCGTGTATCTGTGGATTCCGGTGATCGGCAACATCGTCGCGGTGCTGGTGATTCCGTTCGTGGGCAATCTGTCGGACCGGATCGGCCGGCGCTTGCCGATCATCGTCGGGGCGCTCGGCGCCGGACTGCTCTCGTTCGCTTACCTGTACGCGATCAGCATTCGCAACGTGCCGCTGGCGATCGTGATATCGATCCTCATGTGGGGCGTCATTTACCAGGGTTATAACGCCACGTTTCCGAGCTTCTATCCCGAACTGTTCCCGAGCCGTTCACGCGTCTCCGCGATGGCGATCGGCCAGAACATCGGCACGACTATCACCGCTTTACTCCCGGCGTTGTTCGCTTACGTCGCGCCGCCCGGATCGCACAACATTCCGCTGACCGTCGGCGCGATTACCTTCGGCATCACCATTCTCGCGGCGGTGACGGCATGGAGCGCGCGGGAAAATTATCGCGTCAGGCTGAGCGACCTGGGCGAACCCAACGCGGTGCCGATCGACAAGGAAAGCTATGAACTGCAGCGCGCGCAGACCATTGCCGAAGCGAAGAAAGCGGTTGCCTGACGGCAGCGGGCGGCGATGCATCGCGATGACCGTCGATGCGTTCACCGCCTTCGCAGTGTTCGCGGCAAGCAGCTAGCGCCATTGCTCGGTCAGTTCGTTGGCGAGCACCATCTTCTCGCGGATCAGTTCGGCAAAGGCCGTGTCCGCGCCGCCGTGCGTCTTGAGGAATTTCAGCGCGGCGGAGTGCACGGCGCGCATCGAGCGACCGTCGATGCCGGCCATGCGCGGCGCGCTGCGTTTGGTCTCCTCGACCAGATCGCGGGCGCTCGCGAAGTCCGGCGACAAGCCCGTTTGCGCATCGAATTCGGCGCGCAAAGCAGCCGCGTAGTCGCGCGACTGCCCAAGCCGGTCGACGTCGATCAGCAGATCGACACCCTCGGCCATGCGCAGCGCGCAGAGAATCCATAGCGCAATGAAAGCCCGATACGCGTTGTTGCCTTCGGCCGTGCGGGCATATTGCTCGCATGCCATCGCGTAGGCGTCCTCCGATGAGGGCGCGACCGGTGGCAAGCTCACGCCGCAAACCTCGATAGCCTGCCTGACCAACGGCTCCGACTGGTTCAAGCCCAGCACGCGAAACGGCGCGGCCACGAAGAACGGATTGCTCCACTGCTGGTTGAGCAGCCACCCCGAAGCGAACTGCGACGCGGGATTTCGCAACACGCTCACATGGAGCGCCTCGGGAAACGCGCGCTTGAGCCACGGCAAGCGGCCCGATGAACGGCAAAACTTCAAGACCGGCACCTTGCCCTGCTCGACGGAGCGCTCACACAGATTGCACAAATAGCCTTGCAACGCGGGAAATTCCGCATCCGGCTCGCGGCCGAAACGATCGGTGCCGAAGCGCTTTCTGTATCCGGCGACACCGCGCGCGCCCTCCTGCAGATACGGGCGGTACTCGTCGAAATACGGCGCGGCGAGCGGCGGATGCCCCGAGGTCAGCGTGGGACGAACAGCGGAAACATCGGCGAAGCTCAGGTCGGCGAGCACATTGCTCAACGGTTCGTAAAAGCCGGTCACCGTCTCGAGCGCGCGCAGACGCGACCAGATCCACGTGCCGGCGCTGCGCCAGCCGGCATGCAGAAATACGCCCTGTTTCAGGGCACTTTCGCTTGCGGTGTCATCCTGCCGTTGTGATGGATCATTCGACATACGGGTCACCTTTTTGCGCGATCGAGAGGCCGCGCAACGGTCGATTTGAAAACGGCATGGGACTTCTCTTCAAGTTAAAGCAACGACTGCCCGCCTCGATGCAGAAGCCCACACTCTAGCGGTTCAGGCTGTCGACTGCGTTACAAAAGCCATCACTTTACCTTGCGCCGACGCACCGCATTCCTCGACGCGAGCGAGGTGACATACGGTGGACTGGAACCGCGCACCCAAACGCTTTAAGCTCCCAGACTCACGAACTCAAACGCCGCTGACATGAACGATTCGGCTGATATCCGCTTCCTGCTGACGATCCGCGAAAGCGGCAGCCTGATCGCCGCGGCGAGAAAACTGGGGCTGTCGCCCTCGGCGGTGACCCAGCGCCTTCAGCAACTCGAAAAGAAGCTGGGCGCGCAACTCGTGAATCGCACGGCGCGCCGCTTGCAGTTCACGGAAGAAGGCGCGCTGCTATGCGAGCGCGGCGCCGAACTCGTCCAGCAGTTCGATTCATTGTTCGAAGACGTGCAGACGCGCCGTGGCGGCCTGGTCGGCACGTTGAAAATCAATGGCCCGCTGGGCTTCGGACGGCGCCACCTCGCACCTGCCATTGCCGACTTCCAGCAGCAGAACCCGGATATCGACGTGGCGCTCACGCTGTCCGACCAGCCTTTGACGGACACCATGGATCGCTTCGACATCGTCGTGCATATCGGCGAGTTGCCGGCCTCCAACCGCGTCGGTTACGCGATTGCCCCGAATGCGCGATTCGTCTGCGCGGCGCCGGCGCTCGTCAAGCGCCTTGGCGCGCCGGAATCGCCGGATGAATTGAGCAAACTGCCCTGCATCGTGCTGCGCGAGAACAACGAGGACGTCTCGCTGTGGCAATTCAGCAAGGGCAGAACGCGCCGCAGCGTGCGCGTGTCCGCGCATTTGAGTTGCAACGACGGCGACGTGATCCGCCAGTGGGCGTGCGAAGGCCGCGGCGTGATTCTGCGCTCGGAATGGGATGTCGCCGACGACATCGCGCGAGGCCGGCTGGTGCGCTTGTTGCCCGGATGGAAGGCGCCGGATGCCAACGTCATGGCGCTCACGCATCAACGGGCGGGGCTGCCGGCGCGTACCCGTCACTTCATGCAGTATTTACAGGCCAGATTCAGACCGCTGCCGCCGTGGCGGCGATGATATTTTCATGGCGCACCTCGCATGCAAATTGCTCTATTCAGTTCGATTGAATCTATGAATCAGGCTGGCTGAACGCTGCATCGGCGGTGAAACCCTATAATCGAAGCACCGTCCACCGCCGGTCCAGATCATGACTTCCGCCGCCGTCCCCGCTGCCTATCCCAAGGCTGTCCTGTTCGACCTGCTGACCGCCCTGCTCGATTCATGGTCGTCGTGGAATCGCGCCGCAGGTTCCGAGCAGGCGGGTCGCGCGTGGCGCGCCGCGTATTTGCGCCTGACCTATGGCTGCGGCCGCTACATTGCGTATGAACAATTGGTGCGCAACGCGGCCGAAAAAGTCGGCCTGCCGGAATCCGCCGCGTTCACGCTCGAAGCGGACTGGCTGGAACTCGCGCCGTGGCCTCGCGCCCTGGAAACACTGCAGGCGCTCAAGCCGCATTGCAAACTGGCGGTCGTCACCAACTGCTCCGCGCGCCTCGGCAAGCAGGCGGCCGATCTCTTGCCGATCGGCTGGGACGCAATCGTTACCGCCGAAGAAGCCGGCGTGTACAAACCGAACCCGTTGCCGTACCGGCTCGCGCTCGAAAAACTCGGCGTGCAAGCCCACGAAGCCGCATTCGTGGCCGGCTCCAGCTACGACATGTTCGGCACCGCCGCCGTCGGCTTGCGGACGTATTGGCACAACCACGTCGGTCTGCCGCTCGTGACGGGCGCGCAGTCGCCGGAAATCGAGTCGCCGACGCTCGACTCGCTGGTGCCGTGGCTCAGCCGCTTCGGCGCGCTCTAAAACCCTTCCGTTCTCAGCGAAAGCATGAAACTCGACCATATCGATACCCCAGCCGCGCTAATCGACATCGCCCGCATGCAGAAGAATATCGCGCGGATGCAGGGGCGCATGAACGCCTTGGGCGTCGCGTTCCGTCCGCATGTGAAAACCACCAAATGTATCGACGTGGTGCGCGCGCAGATCGCCGCCGGCGCACGCGGCATCACGGTCTCGACATTGAAGGAAGCGGAGGCGTTCTTCGCCGCGGGCGTCGACGACATTCTCTACGCGGTCAGCATCGTCCCCGCAAAGTTGCCGCGAGCGTTGGCGCTGCGCCGCCAGGGCTGCGACCTCAAGCTGGTGGTGGACAACCCCACTGCAGCGGCGGCCGTCGCCGCATTCGGCGACCAGCACGGCGAAACCTTCGAGGTGTGGATCGAGGTGGACACCGACGGGCACCGCTCGGGCATCACGCCGGAACAGGACACGTTGCTCGAAGTCGGCCGGATTCTGCATGACAACGGCGTAACTGTTGGCGGCGTGATGACTCACGCGGGCTCCAGCTACGAACTGCATACGCCGCAGGCGCTCGCCGCGCTCGCGGAGCAGGAACGCGCCGGCTGCGTGCGCGCGGCGCAACGCTTGCGCGATGCGGGCATTCCGTGCCCGGCCGTCAGTGTCGGCTCGACGCCCACCGCGCTCGCGGTCGGGCAACTGGAAGGCGTCACCGAAGTGCGGGCGGGCGTGTACGTGTTCTTCGATCTGGTCATGCACAACGTGGGCGTGTGCGCGCTCGAAGACATCGCGCTCAGCGTGCTCGCCACCGTGATCGGCCACCAGGCGGATAAAGGCTGGGCGATTCTCGACGCGGGCTGGATGGCGATGAGCCGCGATCGCGGCACGTCGAGGCAATCGCACGATTTCGGCTACGGCCAGCCGTGTTTGCTGAATGGCACGCCGCTTGCCGGTTACGTGGTGAGCGGCGCCAATCAGGAGCATGGGATTCTTTCATTAACGTCATCATCGGCGACCGGTGACGAAGGCGGCCATGCCGACGACATCGCGCAACGCTTTCCCATCGGCATGAAACTGCGCATTCTGCCGAATCACGCCTGCGCCACCGGCGCGCAATTTCCCGAATATCACGCCGTTTCGCCGGAAGGCAACAGCGTGGAATGGCGGCGCTTTCAGGGCTGGTGAGCGGCTTCGCCGCCAGGGAACACGCGTTTCCTTAATCCTCTGCCTCTAGGCCGGCCAGCAGATCGTCGACTGCGCGGTACACGCGCTCGACGACCTCCGGCCCCACCTTGCGCTCCAGCGCGCGATAGTGCGCTTCGAGATCCTTCGAAATCACGCGCACCAGGTCCACGCTCGTATCGGTGAGCGACACCAGCACGCGGCGCTGGTCTTCCGCGAAACGCTCCTTCGTGACCAGATCCATGCTCTCCATGCGCGCGAGCACGCCGGCCATGCTCGGGCTCGAAATCGTGCAGATGTCGGAAATATGACGCGGCTCCATCGGGCCGTGTTCGTTGAGCGCGCGAATCACGCGCCATTGCTGCTCGGTGAGTCCGTGCGCGGTAATCAATGGACGGAACCGCTCCATCATTTTTTCCCGGGCGCGCAACAGCAGCATCGGCAGATTGCGGTGCAAAACTCGTTTGGAGGCGTGAGCGGACATATCGGAAGATAAGTAAAAGGCAACCGTCGAAGCGCAAGGGAAAACCCGCGATCAGCCGACAGACTATTGACCGTGGATGATATCAAGCGCAATACTACTAGCATGTTAGTAGTTTATCAAAGAGACAGCCGAGTCATGTTCGCACTTGCCGACCACCTGCTGCATCCCGAGGGCACCGCCTTGCCGTGCGACGTGGATGCGAACGCCGTGGCCGCGCTGCTCGCACGCGGCATTGCTTGCCGCGCGCCGGTGAACGGCGCTGTCTACGGAACCTTGCTGAACGACCGTGCCGCGCTGAACGCACTAGGCGATGCGCTGCATGCGCCGCCATATAAAGCGCCGCCGCAAGCGCCCGTGCTGTATCTGAAGCCGCGCAACACGCTCGCCGGGCATCGCGCGCGCGTCGTCGTGCCGGACGATGCACTCGGCGTGGAAGTCGGCGCTTCGCTGGGCATCGTGATCGGCCGCACGGCAACGAGGCTGAGCGTGGCGCGTGCGTTCGATTACATCGCGGGCTATACGCTGGTCGCCGATCTGAGTGTGCCGCATGCCAGCGTGTATCGTCCTTCGGTGCGATTCCGCGCACGCGACGGCTTTTGCGTGATCGGGCCGGCGTTGGTTGCCGCGCGTCATGTTCCCGCGCCCGACGATCTCGCGATCAAGGTTTCGCTCAATGGACGCGAGATCTTCGCGGCGAGCACGGCGTCGTCGGTGCGCAAGGTGGCGCAATTGCTCGCGGACGTGACCGATTTCATGACCCTTGGCGCAGGCGATGTCATCACGCTGGGCGTGCCCTACGGATCACCCGTCGCCCATATCGGCGACACGGCCACGCTGTCCATTGGCACATGGCCGCCCCTCGACGTGTCGTTTATCGACGCACGGGAACAAGCCGGAGAACAGCCATGATGCGCGGCCGCGTCGCATATGCCGGCGCGATTCACGAAGCCTCGCCCGACGCCAACGGCGTACGCCTCGCCGACGGCCGCGTGCGTCGCGAGGATGAGCTCGTGTGGCTCGCGCCGATCGAAGTCGGCACGATCTTCGCGCTCGGCCTGAACTACGCCGAGCACGCAAAGGAATTGCAGTTCACGAAGCAGGAAGAGCCGCTCGTGTTCCTCAAGGGACCGGGCACGGTCATCGGTCACCGCGGCGTCACGCGCCGCCCCGCCGATGTCGCGTTCATGCATTACGAGTGCGAACTCGCCGTCGTGATCGGGCGAACGGCGCAGGACGTCAAGCGCGAAAACGCCATGCGGCACGTGGCCGGCTACATGATCGCGAACGACTACGCGATCCGCGACTACCTGGAAAACTACTACCGCCCCAACCTTCGCGTGAAGAATCGCGACGGCGGCACGGTGCTGGGTCCCTGGTTCGTGGACGCGGCGGATATCGAGAACGTCACGCAACTGGAATTGCGCACCTTCGTGAACGGCACATTGCAGCAGCGCGGCAATACGCGCGATCTCGTCACGGATATCCCGGCGCTGATCGAATACCTGAGCAGCTTCATGACGCTCGCGCCCGGCGACGTGATCCTGACCGGCACGCCGGAAGGCATCGTCAACGTGAATGCGGGCGATGAAGTGGTCTGCGAGATCGACGGCCTGGGCCGTCTCGTCAATACGATTGCATCCGACGCGGACTTCGGCCGCGTTTGATCGAGGCTGAAAAAAGGACAAGGCAATGCGAATCGAACATCTGATCAACGGCAAATCGAGCATTGCGCGTGACTACTTCGAGACCGTCGATCCGGCCACGCAAGAGGTGCTTGCCGAAGTCGCGCGCGGCGGCGCGGAAGAAGTCGACGCCGCGGTGCGCGCGGCCAAGGACGCGTTTCCCGCGTGGGCCGGCAAACCCGCGGTTGAGCGCGCCAAGCTGGTGCGCAAGCTCGGCGAACTGATCACGAACAACGTGCCGGAGATCTCGGAGACTGAAACGAAGGACACCGGCCAGACCATCTCGCAGACCCGCAAGCAACTCGTGCCGCGCGCCGCCGACAACTTCAGCTACTTCGCCGAGATGTGCACGCGCGTCGACGGCCACACGTATCCCACCGATACGCATCTGAACTACACGCTGTTTCATCCGGTCGGCGTGTGCGCGCTGATTTCGCCGTGGAACGTGCCGTTCATGACGGCCACGTGGAAGGTCGCGCCCTGCCTCGCATTCGGCAATACGGCCGTGTTGAAGATGAGCGAGCTGTCGCCGCTCACCGCGTCGATGCTCGGCGATCTCGCGCTCGAAGCCGGCATTCCGGCCGGCGTGCTGAATGTCGTGCACGGCTTCGGCAAGGAAACCGGCGAGCCGCTGGTGGCGCATCCCGATGTGCATGCGGTGTCGTTCACCGGATCCACCGCCACCGGCAACCGCATCGTGCAAAGCGCGGGCCTGAAGAAGTTTTCGATGGAACTCGGCGGCAAGTCGCCGTTCGTGATTTTCGACGACGCCGATTTCGAACGCGCGCTCGACGCCGCCGTGTTCATGATCTTCTCGAACAACGGCGAACGCTGCACGGCGGGCTCGCGCATTCTGGTGCAGCGCTCGATTTACGCACGCTTTGCCGCGCGTTTCATCGAACGCGCGAAGCGCCTGGCGGTGGGCGATCCGCTCGCCGACGGCACCATCGTCGGACCGATGATCAGCCAGGGGCATCTGGCGAAAGTGCGCAGCTATATCGAGCTGGGTCCCAAAGAAGGCGCGACGCTCGCCTGTGGCGGCCTCGATATGCCGGACTTGCCCGAAGCCATGCGCAAGGGCAACTTCGTTGCGCCAACTGTATTCGTCGACGTCGACAACCGCATGCGAATCGCGCAGGAAGAAATCTTCGGCCCGGTCGCCTGCCTGATTCCATTCGACGACGAAGCCGATGCGATCAAGCTCGCCAACGACATCGCCTACGGCCTGTCGAGCTACATCTGGACCGAGAACACGGGCCGCGCGCATCGCGTCGCCGCCGCCGTCGAAGCGGGCATGTGTTTCGTCAACAGTCAGAACGTGCGCGATCTGCGTCAGCCGTTCGGCGGCACGAAGGCATCGGGCGTGGGCCGCGAAGGCGGCACGTGGAGCTATGAAGTGTTCCTCGAACCGAAGAACGTATGCGTGTCGCTCGGCTCGCATCACATTCCGCGTTGGGGCGTCTGAACCTCTGTTCGACGCGCGAGCGCATCTCGCCTCGCGCCACACAAAGAAGGAGACCGCGATGGGCAAACTAGCGTTGGCAGCAAAAGTGACTCACGTCCCGTCGCTGTATCTTTCCGAACTCGACGGTCCGCACAAAGGTTGCCGCCAGGCCGCGATCGACGGTCATCATGAAATCGGCCGGCGTTGCCGCGAACTGGGCGTGGATACGATCGTCGTATTCGACGTGCACTGGCTGGTGAACAGCGAATACCACATCAATTGCGCACCGAAGTTCGAAGGCGTCTACACGAGCAATGAATTGCCGCACTTCATCAAGAACATGGCCTACGCGTATCCCGGCAATGTCGAACTCGGCAATCTGATCGCGGAAGTCGCCAACGAAATGGGCGTGAAAAGCCGCGCGCACAGCGAGACCACGCTCGATCTGGAGTACGGCACGCTGGTGCCGATGCGCTATATGAACAGCGACCAGCACTTCAAAGCGGTCTCGGTCGCGGGCTGGTGCATGTGGCACGACCTCGCGACTAGCGCGCGTTTCGGTCTCGCGGTGCGCAAGGCGATCGAGGAGCGTTACGACGGCACCGTGGCGATTCTGGCGAGCGGTTCGTTGAGCCACCATTTCGCCGACAATGGCACCGCCGAGCAATTCATGCACAAGGTTTGGAGCCCGTTCCTCGAATTGATGGATCGCAAGGTGGTCGATCTCTGGGAAGCCGGCGACTGGAAAACCTTCTGCGAGATGCTGCCGCTCTACAACGAGAAATGCTGGGGCGAAGGCGGCATGCACGACACCGCGATGCTGCTCGGCGCGCTCGGCTGGGACCGTTACGACGGCAAGGTGGAAGTCGTCACGCCGTATTTCGGCAGTTCGGGCACCGGCCAGATCAACGCGATCTTTCCGGTTACGCCCCTGCCCGCCTGAGTTTTGAGGAGTTCAACGTGCCGCATTTGACCTTGGAATACAGCGCCAATCTTGCCGGCGAGGAAAGCATCGGCGAATTATGCAAGACGCTGGCTCACTGCCTGGGCGCGCAGCGCGAGAATGAGCAGCATGTTTATCCGCTCGGCGGCATCCGCGTGCGCGCGTTGCGCTGCGAGCAGTACTGCATCGCCGACGGCCGGCCCGACGCCGCGTTCCTGCACGCGAACCTGAAGATCGCCGCGGGCCGCTCGCAAGCCGTTAAAAAAGCGACCGGCGACGCGTTATTCGAGTTGATCAAGCAGCACTTCGCCGCCGATTTCGAACAACGGGGCCTCGCGTTATCGCTCGAACTCAATGAATTCAGCGAAGCCGGCACGTGGAAGCACAACAATCTGCACGCGCGGCTCAAGGCATAGCGCCCAGCCGAGCCGATGCAGCGGCTCATGGAGACCTCAACATGCTAGACGAACAGACCATCCGCGAGCTTGCGGCGCAACTCGATAACGCCGAGAAAACCCGCACGCAACTGCGTCACTTCTCCGCCGCGTACCCGCACATGACCGTCGAGGACGGCTACGCGATTCAACGCGAATGGGTCAAGCTCAAGCTGGCCGAGGGTCACGTGATCAAGGGCCGCAAGATCGGCCTCACGTCGCGCGCCATGCAGCGTTCGTCGCAGATCGACGAACCCGACTATGCGCCGCTGCTCGACAGCATGTTCATCGAAAGCGGCCAGGACATTCGCGCGGACCGCTTCATCGCGCCGCGCGTGGAAGTGGAACTCGCGTTCATCTTGAGCAAGCCGCTGAAGGGCCCCGGCGTCACGCTGTTCGACGTGCTCGACGCCACGGCTTACGTCAGCCCCGCCGTGGAGATCATCGACGCGCGCATCGAACAGTTCGACCGCGAAACGAAAGCGCCGCGCAAGGTCTACGACACGATCTCGGACTTCGCGGCCAATGCGGGCATCGTTCTGGGCGGCCGTCCCGTGCGGCCGCTCGACGTCGATCTGCGCTGGGTCGGCGCGTTGCTGTACAAGAACGGCGCGGTGGAGGAAAGCGGTCTCGCGGCCGCGGTGCTGAATCATCCCGCCACCGGCGTCGCCTGGCTCGCCAACAAGATCGCCCGATACGACGAAGCGCTGAACGCGAACGACGTGATCCTGAGCGGCTCGTTCACGAGCCCGATTCCCGCGCGAGCCGGCGACACGTTTCATGTCGACTACGGTCCATTGGGCGGCATCGGTTTGAATTTCATTTGAGTTGGCCGACATGTCACTTCCGCACAACACCTTCAAACGCGCGTTGATCGAAGGCAAGCCGCAGTTCGGTTTATGGGCCGCGCTCGCCGACGCCTACGTCACCGAGTTGCTCGCCACCGCAGGTTTCGACTGGCTGCTGATCGACAACGAGCATGCGCCGAACGACATACGCAGCACGCTGGCGCAATTGCAGGCGGTCGCCGCGTATGCGTCGCATCCGGTGGTGCGTCCGGTGCGCAGCGACAGCGCGTTGATCAAACAGTTGCTCGACATCGGCGCGCAGACCTTGCTGCTGCCGATGATCGATACCGCCGACCAGGCAATCGATGCCGTCGCGGCGACACGCTATCCGCCGCAAGGAATTCGCGGCGTAGGCAGTGCGTTGGCGCGCGCATCGCGTTGGAACCGGATACCGGATTATCTGAACACGGCGGCACGGGAATTGTGCGTGCTGGTGCAGGTGGAAACGCTGCAAGGCATGGAAAATCTGCCGGCAATCGCGGGCGTGGAAGGGGTCGACGGCGTGTTTTTCGGTCCAGCGGATTTGAGCGCGTCGATGGGCTTGCTCGGCAAGCCGGGCGACGCGCGCGTGCGCGAAGCGATTTGCAACGGCATCGAGACGGTACGCAGCGCGGGCAAGGCGGCAGGCGTATTGGCGCCCGATTCGGCGATTGCCGCTGAGTATCTCGCGGCGGGCGCCACGTTCGTGGCGGTCGGCACGGATACCGGCTTGCTGAGCCGCGCGGCGGCGGACCTGGCCGCGTCGTATAAGCAAACCGCGGAAGCGGCGATGCCGGCGAGAGGCGGGTATTGATCGAACCCGCAAACCGGAAACAGCGAACCGTACACCGCGCTAAACAGGCGGCACGCACTCCGCGCCGCCCTTCATGCATACCGTCGCCGTTCAGCGAAAGCCCCGCCTCCAGTAACGGCAAGAACGGCTAGAACGCGTGCCGCAACCCCACCATGCCGACGAACTGCGACGGCCCCGACGAAGGCGTGGCGTTCTGCGAATCGCCGACCACGGCCACCGCGTCCACGATGCTGGTTCCGGTGGAGCCCGCCGCGATCAACGACTTGCCGCGCGCCAGTTGATACGCCTGGATTGCATAAAGCGTGGTGCGGGTTGTCAGGTTGTAGGTCTGTTCGAGCGAAATCTGGTGATAGCGCGCCGGATCGCTCACGCCGTTCGCCTTGCTCGCGCGCGTATAGCTATAGCCCGCGCCGACGGTCACCGCCGGCGAGAAGCGATACGTCGAAATCAAACCATACGTGTTGAACACCGCCTCGCTCGCGAACAGCGATCGGGAGCCCGGCGCATATTGCACATTCGAGTAGTTCACGCCGACCATCAGGTCGTCGTGCGTATAGCGGGCCGCGGCCGCGAGGAGTTGCGCGCTGTGCGCAGTCGCGTAGCCGCTGTTGACCGGCGAATTGATCGCGAAGCTGCCCAACGATTGGCTCGTCGCGATGTCGCGCAGCTTGAGGTAGCCCACGGCGACGGCGAACGGCTTGTAGTCGTAGCGGAACGCCGCGCTGAAATTGCTGCCGCTCGCGACGCTGCCGGGCACGCCGCCCAGGCCGTATTGCGCGCTGAATGCGAGGCCCGCGATAGTGGGCGACGTGTAGGTGACCGAGTTGTTGAAGCGCAGCGTGGTATCGAGCGCATCGAGGTCGCCTGGGTGCGCGCCGGTCGCGCCGGTCAGCACGCCCGTCGGTCCTAGCGCGCCGACCATCTGGAAGTACGGCGTGTACTGGCGGCCGAGCGTCAGCGTGCCGTACCGGTCGTTGCTCAAGCCGGCGTAAGCGTGCCGGTTGAAGATGAGACCCGCGCTGCTTTGCGCGCCAGTGAGCGAATTGAAGCCGCTTTCCAGCCGGAAAATCGCCTTGGTGCCGCCGCCGATATCTTCCGCGCCGAGCAGGCCGAACTTGCTCGCCTGCAGATTGCCCTGGCTCATATAAAAGTTCGAATGGCCGCGCTGGTTGCTCACGTAGGCGAACGCGTTATCGACAACGCCGTACAACGTCACGCTGCTTTGCGCCGCCGCCTGGGTCGATAGCGCCATGCTCGCGAACGGCACGCATGACAGGGTGAAAACACGGGCGCCGATGCGCTTCATCTGGTTCATTGCTGGTGAGTCTCCGTATGTATGTGTCTGTTCAAGCAAGGCCGTTGATGCCTGCGCTCTCAACCGTGCAGTCGCACCGTCAGATGACGCCAACCGCCTGCCGTCTCGTCGGCGATGAGTTCGGCACTCGTGCAGGTAGCCGCGCGCGTCTCGCTTGCGGGCACCAGCACCTGAACCTCCGTTTGCGCGCGCGGCATGTGGCCTTCGCGCGCTATCGAGACGCGCAGCGCGTCGGTGTCGCTATCGATCGTGACGCGCCAACGCCCTTGCTCGCCGTTGCGCCACGCCTCGCTCTCGCCGTCGTCTTCCACGCAGGCGCCGTATGCCGTTCCGACGCTCGCGAACGGCAAGGCAATGAACGCACGCGTATCGGCCGGGCGCCCGAAGTGCTGCTCCGCGACATTCATCGGAATCACGCCGCCCTCGCGCAGGAGCATCACCGGCTGCTCGAACGGCGCGGGCAAGCTAACCGACTGGCCGCCTTCGAACACCTCGCCGCTCCAGTACGACGCCCAGCGCGCGCCGGCCGGCAGATACACGTCGCGCGTACTCTGCCCCGCTTCCACCACGGGCGCGACGAGCAGCGAAGCGCCGAGCATCATGTCGTCGCCGTCGACGTAGCAGCGCGGATCGTGCGGAAACTCCGCGAACATCGGACGCAGCACCGGCTCGTATGCCGCATGCGATTGCCACAGCAGTTCGTACAGGTAGGGAATCAGCCGGTAGCGCAGCTTGATCAGCGCGGCGATTCGCGGCGTGAGTTCGGGATGCATCCACGGTTCGTTGACGGTGCCGTCGTCGTTCCACGAATGAATGCTGAAGCGCGGCAGGAAGATGCCGAACGCGACCCAGCGTGCGAACAGTTCCGGCTCCGGCGCGGGGCCGGAAAAACCGCCGATGTCATGCCCGCTATTCGACACGCCCGACATCGCGAGACCGAGGCCCATCTTCAGGTTGTAGCGCAGCGTTTCCCACGACGTGTAGTTGTCGCCCGACCACGTCTGCACATAGCGATGCATGCCGACGCCGCCCGCGCGCGAAACGAGAAACGGCCGGCGCCCGGGCGCATATTCGCGTTGGGCGTCGCGTGACGCCCGCATCATCAGTTGCGTTTGCAAAACCTTTGCCTGCCACGCCGGAAACGGTTCGCCGAAACCCTGCGCAATCGCGTCAGGCGTCCAGATTTCGAACTCGTTGTTGTCGTTCCACGTGGCGGCCACGCCGTGACGCAACAGGCTGTCCGTCACGCGCGCCTTCCACCAGTCGAGCGTGGCCGGATTCGTGAAGTCCAGATAGGCGCCGACTTCGTCCCAGAACTGCACCCACGCCGGCTCGCCGTCGCGCGACTCGATCAGCAGACCGGCGCGCGCCGCCTCCTCGAACGCGGGATGATCTTGCAGCAAGCAAGGCTTGATGTTCGCGCACAGGCGCACGCCTTCGTCGAGATAGCTTCGGACGAAGCCGTCGATGTCGGGAAACTTCTCGCGGTTCCAGTTGAACACATAACGCTTCGCGCCAATCGACGTATAGCCCGACGACAGATGAAACGAATCGCACAGCACGTCGTGCGCCTTGCATTGGTCGATGAATTCGGCCATGCGGTGCTGCGCATCGGGCGCGTCGGTGTAGCTCATCGTCGAACCGGAATAGCCGAGGCCCCATTTGGGCATCCATGCCGGGCGGCCGGTGAGCCACGTAAAGCGGCGCACCGCATGCAACGGCGTGCCCGCCGACGCGATGAAGTAGTAATCCAGGTCGCCGTGTTCCGCGACGAAATGCCGGTAGTGCCCGTGATAGTTATCGAGCTCGCGGCCCATGTCGAAACGGCAATCGGCCAGCGTGTCGTAGAACAGGCCGAAGCCGGTCGCCGTTTCCGGCTGCCACGTCACGTAAAAGGGAATGTGCTTGTACAGGGGGTCGGTGCCGCGCGCGCTATAACCCATCGCGTCAATGTTGCGCATCTCGTAGCGCTGCCCCGCGCGATCGAGCGAGCCGGCCCGTTCGCCGAGGCCCACGTACATCTCGCCGCGCTGCCGTTCGACGTAGTGATACACGCGCGAATCCCACCAGCCGAAGTTGTACGCCTGGGTCTTGCGATCGCTCATGACGTGGCGCCATGCGCCGTCTTGCCCGCCTTCCCGGATCGCCCACGAACAGAAGCCGCCGTCGCGCGCCACCGTCAAGCGGATGCAAGCGGTCTCGATCACGACACTGCGCCCGTCGTCGGACACGCTGTGCGGCGTGGCGGCGAAGCCGCTCAGGTCGCGCCGCTCGCGCCCTTCGAGCGGCACGTCCTCCATGCCGGGCGCGATCGCCCACGAGCGCGGGCCATGCAGTTCGCCATCGGGTAATACGAGCACGCGGATGATATCGTCGGCGAGCACGAACAGCTCGATCCGGCAGTTGTGCGCCGCCGTCAGAACGATCGTGTTGCCGGTGCGAGCGGATAGCGAGAAATGCGGACGATTTTTCAACGAAGCCATGATGTGTCTTTATCCAAGGTCAGGCGGACGCGCTCGCGCTTTGATCGGTGGGATGCGGCTGCGCGTCGCGCGACACGCCTCGCATCAGGATGATGAGCAAGGTCGCGCCGATCAGGTCGAACGCGCCGAGGGCGGCGAACAGCGGCGTATAGCCGATCGAGCCGGCGAGCTGGCCGACCAGCAGCGAAAAGCCGAGGCCGCCGATCCACGCCGCCATGCCGGCGAAGCCGCTCGCCGTGCCGACCTCGCCGGGTTCGAACACGTCGGCGGCAAGCGTGTTGACGAGCGCCGAGATCATCTGGTGCGCGAAGCCGCCGACGCAGAACAGCGCGATCGCCTCATACGGCGACGCCACGAGTCCGATGCAGGCCGGCCCGAGCATCATGAACGCGCCGAGCACCACGCCGGCGATGCGCGAGGCGATCATCGGCATGCGGAACCGTTTCATCAGGAACGGTGAGAGATAGCCGCCGAACAGGCCGCCCAGGTCGGCGGCGAGAAACGGCAGCCACGCGAACATGGCGATGTGCTTCAGATCCATGTGACGCTCGGTGGCGAGATAAAGCGGAATCCAGAAACTGAAGGTCTGCCATGCCGGCTCGGCGAAGAAACGCGCCTGCGCGATGGCCCAGAAACGCCGCGTGCCGAGCACCTTGCGCACGCGATGCCCGCCCTCGCCCGACAACGCAACCGGCGACTGGCCGTCGAGAATCTTGTCGCGTTCTTTCGGCGAAATACGCGGATGGTCGGCCGGCGAGCGATACAGCGCGAACCAGACCGCCGCCCACACGAAACCCAACGCACCCGTCACGGCGAAAGCGCTTTGCCAGCCGTAGCGCAACGAGAGAAACACGACGAGCGGCGGTGCGAACAACGAACCCAGCGACGTGCCCGCATTGAAGTAGCCGACCGCCACCGAGCGCTCGCGATTCGGAAACCACTCGGCCACCACTTTCATGCCCGCGGGAATGGCGACCGCTTCCGACAGTCCCATCAGGCCGCGCAGCGCCGCCAGCGACACCCAGCCGGTCGCGAAGCCATGCAGACAGCCGACCAGCGACCACAGACACGCGAACAGCGCGAAGCCGAGCCGCAGACCGATCAGGTCGATGATCAAACCGCACACCGGCTGCATGATCGTGTAGCCGACCTGGAACGCGCCGACGACATACGAGTACTGTTTCGTGTCCATGTGCAGCAGCGTCATCAACTGCGGCGCCATCACGCCGAGCGCGTTGCGCGACAGGTAGTTGACGATCGTGCCGAGGCAAACCAGCGCGATGATCCACCAGCGTAGACCGACGATTTTTCGCAAGATGCTCCTCCATTTGTCTCGGTGCCAAGCAGCGCGCAGCGCGCCGGCAGTGATGTCCTTGTTCGCAAACGAACAATTTTTGTCCTTTTATGGTCGGACATCATATCAATTTGTTCGATCGTTGATACTCGGGTAAACCATGTTTTTCGAACGAAACATGCGGCTTTCAGCGCGTAATGCCGCATGAGAGCGGGCATTCTGCCTATGTCATCTGACGACTTACGTTAATGTCAGACGCACGCGCATGTTCATTCGAACAAAGACGTGATCATTGACGAGCGTGGTGGAGGGAACAGCAGAAAAACGGGAGGAAGTCGGGACGCGGCGCTTGAAGCAGCCGGTAGAACGAAGCAGCGGACGGCTCAGTCGCTGGCGGGCCAGGGCAAGCCGAGCGCCGACCAATCCAGCTCCACCCCAATGACGGAGCGCCCGGCGGCGAACTGCACCGCCAGCGTCACCGCGATACACGGCCTGCCGCTCGCGAGGGAAAGATACGGGTTGCTCGCCACGGCAACGCCAGGCAACAGAACCGCATTCCGAAAGTAAGGCCGATGATCCCACCGGGCATCGCGAGGATTGGCCACCGGATGCAGCGAAGCGACCTCGCTACGCCACGCCGGCCCCGGCAGTTCGCGCCCGATCTGCCGGCCGGCATCGTCGAGAATGAAACAGCTCACGCAACGCTCGAACGTGGCGAGCGACGCAAACGCCTCCTCCATCGCGACGCCGCGCAGCAACGCGTCGGCGGCGAGGCGCAACGCGGACCGGTAAGGCTCGACCTCCGACTCGAACAACGCATGCTGATGCGCCCGCCCCTGCGCGATCACGTTGAACGCGTCATCGATGCGCCGGCGCACCGACTCCGGCGGCGCGATCTCCGCGGCCGGCCGGCCGAGCAGGTAGCCTTGCGCGAAATCGACGTTCGACTCCACCGCGAGAATCAGTTCCTCCGTGGTCTCCACGCCCTCGACCACCACCAGCATCCCGGCATGATGCAGCAGCGACACGAGCTTCGGCAGGATCGGCTGCTCGATGCCGTGCCCCGTCGCGCGAATCAGTTCGCCGTCGAGCTTGACGAGGTCCGGCCGGATACGGAACAGACGGTCGAGATTCGATTGACCCGCGCCGAAATCGTCGACGGCGATCAGGAAGCCGTGCGCACGATACAAGGCCGCCGCCCGCGACATATCGTCGACGCTGCCGCCGTGCGACTCGAGAATCTCGAGAATCACCCGTTCCGGTTCCAGGCCGACCGCGCACACCATTGCCGCGAGCTTGTCGGCGTAGCCATCCGCGACGAACGTGGCCGGCAGGATGTTGAGGAAGAGCCACGCCTCGGCGGGCAATCGGGTGCGCGCGTGGGCGAGATGCACCGCGTGACTCGCCCGGTCGAGCGCGCCTTCGTCGCTGGACGGTCTCGGTGCGAACAGCACCATCGGCGGGACCAGCGTGCCGTCGTCCTGCTCGCCGCGCAGCAACGCCTCGAAGCCCACCTGCTTCTGATGCGACAAGCTATAGAGCGGCTGAAAATGCGAGGCGAGATAGTAATCCTCCCACCGGTAGCGCGCCGCCGCGGCGCCTTGCGCGGATGCCTCGCCGGCAAGCAATTGCAACGGCTCGAACGGCGGCGCGCGTTCGGCGCACACGCGGTTTCTGCCGGAGTGCTTGGCGCGCAGCAAGGCTTCGTCGGCGCGATCGAGCAGCGCCATGATGGTCTCGCCGCCGCGATGTTCGGCCACGCCGAAGCTCGCGGTCAGATAGCCGTCCGGCCGCTCGATCGCGGCAATCGCGCCGCGCAGCCGCTCGGCCGTCTGGAGCGCGCCCGCGAGACCGTCCTGCAGCAGCACCGCGAACTCCTCGCCGCCGACCCGGCTCACGCTGTCTTCCGCGGCGGTTTCTTCCATCAGCGCCTGAGCGACCTGGTACAGCACCCGGTCGCCGGCCGCATGGCCGAAACGGTCATTCAGCGATTTGAAGTTGTCGATGTCCAGAAAGATCGCGCTAACCCGCGCGCCCGGCTGCGAATTGTCGAGGCGACGCTCGGCCTGCTTGACGAACGAGCGGCGGTTTTGCAAACCGGTGAGCGGATCGGTCGCGGCGAGCTGCGCGAGCTGGCTCTCGAGCAAAAAGTGATTGCGCCGGAACCGGTAAAAGCCGAAGTGATACACGGCCGAAGTCGGCATGCCGATCGCCGCGATCCACATCCACGCGACCACGTCGAGGTCGTGCGTGCGCGACTCGCCGGACAGCAAGGCGAACGCGGCGGCATAGAACAGCGCGCTGCCGACGAAGTAATGCGTTGGCGTGAGCCACAAAGGCGCGGCGCAGATGGGTATCACCACCATCGCGGGCAGCGCCCATAACAGCGGCTGCTGGACCCCGACGATATTGAGCGCAATGCCCGCCGTCAGCACCAGTGAATACGCGACGCCGATGGTGCCGAACAACCACGTCGACTTCGCGCGCGGGATCGCCAGCACCAGCAGCGCGAGCACCGGCGCGCACGTCAGCCGGTAGGCCAGCGGCACGGCCGGACCGTCGACGAGGTCGCGCGCCGCCACGAAGCAAAGGAACGCGACAACCGTGAATGCCATCGTCACGGTCGAGAGCGGACGCTGGTGCTCCAGCGATCGCCGGTGAAAGCGTTCGCGCAAGCCTGAATCGGGCGGTTTCTGCGTTGAGGTAAAAGGCATATTGGTGAATATCAGGCGGGTCCAGGTCACTCTGCCACTGTATATCGGCAATCGTATGACCAATATTTATGCCTTCACGCAAAAAAAGAACCGGCAGGTTCCGGCAACGACTGGCGAGATTGTTAAAAACGCCGCTTTGTTCGAAGTAGTCGCATGCATGCGCGGGGCGATTCAACAATTCGGTCGCGAAAGTCTTTATGCCATCGAATGAAAAAATTCAAGCCCAATCCGGCCAATAATCTTCATAGCCCTCTACGCACCAATTCCATTCCATTGCTCGGTTTTTCTTTTTCCTTTGAAATGGATTCTCCATTCACTCTATAGACTATCTCAATAAAATCCCCTGTCGTGCGATAACCAAGCCAAACATAAGAGCATGACAATGAGTGAATTTCAATCTGAATTTTTTAATCGCACCGCACAATAAAAGATGCCATTCCATAGAACGTTTTTTATTACCGATACCCTCTTCCTGTCGTAAATAATTTGGAGTATTTTCGTTTCTTGTCTGCCAAGGACATCCAGTCAGGAGGTATTAAAATGATGAAGTCCCCCCTGCAAGTCACCAAGGTTTTTAGGGCCGTTCTTCCGTGCGGGAAGCAATTCGAGGAATACGTCAACGAAATCGGGCGTCCGCGCTTCGCAATCAGTTGCGCGGGAGACGATCCGGGGGAATCTCGAACCCAACCGGGCGAATGGCTTTTCTCCAACGACATCGAATGCCTGATGCGCGCCTTTCTCGGCTGGGATGAACGCGGTATGCGCATGGAGTTCGGCATGCCCGCCATGCACGAGTCGGAACGAAGCGCCAGTTGGTACGTCGTGGGATTGCCGGAACATTTCAATCGCGCGGCGGCCAATCTGAACAGCGACCTGCTCGGCGCGATGTGCAAGGCGATGGGCGCCGACGGAGCGCGCCGGGCCTTTCTCGAAGGCGTCTTCAACGACGCGCTCGCTTACGATTTCGTCTCCTTGCGCGCGAGCCGCTACGACAGCTTCATCGAGGAATGGAAAGCCGACGACGACAAGAACGCCCGGCCCGACCACTATCGGGCCGAGAAACACGTGGGCATCATCCTCAACGCGGGCGAGATCGACGTCGGCAGTCAGCCGCTGCAATACTGGGTCTATATCGGCCATACGAGCGGCGGGCTCAGCGCGCAACAACTCAGGGGCGCGGGGCTGAACTACGATGTGCTGCTCGGTCAGGCGTGCGTGATCAATGGGCTCGGAGAAGTGGAGCAGATCGGCCAGATCAGGATTCCGCGCCTCGTGCATTGAATCGGCGGCGCTGGCTCACACCATGCGATCACGTGATGCCGCTTTCCGGCATGCTGCCTTGACGGTAGCGGCATCACGTGGCGCGTATAACGCGGCGAGTCGCATCTGCAAGCCGCCGTTCACGATCCTCGCCGCAATGCCTTTCGCCATCGAGTCCACCACCGGCAGTTGAAACGCGGCGCGTTGATCGAAGCATTCACGGTGTCCATCGAAGTGATGAACGGCGACGTGCAATTGAAGATGCCGTCAGCGAGTCCACGAACTCCACGAAAGCGCCGCTAAAACTCGCGACAACGTTCTTCGCACGCTCCATCGATTCAATCCTCGACTCAACCCCCGGCGCACAGGCCGTGCGCGTCACGAGCCGGGCGTTGTGGCCTACAATTGACGCTGCCGGCAGCGTCGCGCCGGCCCGCTGCCCACGGCGGAAGATTCGCCCCGCTTCCGCTGGGAAGTCGAGCGCATGATGCGCAGCGGTGGAGCGGGCCTCTCATCGACGTGACCTCTGTGGAGCGCAGCATGCCCTTTCCGGCACAAGACCACGGTTGCCCCGGCTGGCGAGGGGAGATGGCGCAGCGCATCAGCGCATTCGACTGGGCCGCCACCGGCCTCGGCGCGATCGAACACTGGCCGCGCAGTCTGACCGCCACCGTTCAACTGCTGCTCGCCTCGCCCGTTCCGCTCGTCCTGCTGTGGGGCAAGCCGGGCTACATGATCTACAACGACGCCTACGCGGTCTTCGCGGGCGGGCGGCATCCCTATCTGCTCGGCTGTCCGGTCGAAATCGGCTGGCCCGAGGTCGCCGAGTTCAATCGTCATGTCATGAGCACCTGTCTCGCGGGCGGCACGCTGTCGTATCGCGACAAGGAACTCGTGCTGCTGCGCGACGGCAACCCCGAAGACGTCTGGATGGACCTCTACTACAGCCCGGTCGCCGACGACAGCGGCGCGCCGGCCGGCGTGCTGGCGGTGGTGGTCGAAACCACCGCGCGGGTGCTCACCGAACGCTGGCGGCAACGCGCCGAGGCCGAACTGCACGAGACCAACGAGCGGCTGCAACTCGCGCTCAACACCGGCGCGGTGCTCGGCACCTGGGTGCTCGACGTGCGCACGGGCAAAGTCACCGGCGACGAACGTTTCGCGCGCACCTTTTCGTTTTCCGTCGAGGAAGCCGTGCAGGGCGTCGAACGCGGGTCCGCCACGCAGGTGATCCATCCGGACGACCAGCCGCTCAACGATCGCCTCACCATCGAGGCGATCCGCACGGGCGAGCCGTTTCGCGCCGAGTACCGGATTCGCCGGCCCGATGGCGAGTACATGTGGGTGCAGGCGAACGGCCAGTGCCAGTTCGACGAGCACGGCCAACCCACGCGTTTTCCCGGCGTGCTGATCGACGTTCACGAGCGCAAGATCGCCGAACAGTCGCTGCGTCAATTGACGGAAACGCTCGAACAGCGCGTCGCCGATGAAGTCGCGGCGCGCGCGCTGGCCGAGGACCAGTTGCGCCAGGCGCAGAAGATGGAAGCGATCGGCAGCCTCACGGGCGGCGTCGCGCACGACTTCAACAACGTGCTGCAAGTGATCAACGGCAATCTGCAGATGCTCGCCGCCGATGCCGGCGACAATCCGGCCACGCAGCGCCGCTTGTCCGCCGCGACCGAAGCGGTGAAACGCGGAGCGAAACTGGCCGCGCATCTGCTCGCCTTCGCGCGTCGCCAGCCGCTCTCGCCTACCGTGCTGAACCCGCGCCGGCTGCTCGCCGGCATGAGCGAAATGCTGCACCGCGCGCTCGGCGAGACCGTCAAGATCGAAACGGTATTGAGCGACGATCTGTGGCACGTGCAGGCCGACCGCAATCAACTGGAGAATGCGCTGCTGAATCTCGCGATCAACGCGCGCGACGCGATGCAGGCGGACGGCACGCTCACCGTGCGCGCCGCGAATCGCGTGCTGGACCCCGCGTTTTGCCGCGACAAGCCGGATCTCTCGCCGGGCGAATACGTGGTGTTTTCGGTAACCGATACAGGCGCCGGCATGTCGCCCGACGTGCTGCAACGCGTGTTCGAACCGTTCTTCACGACCAAGCCCGACGGCCACGGCACCGGCCTCGGCCTGAGCATGGTGTTCGGCTTCGTCAGACAAAGCGGCGGGCACACGGTGATCGAAAGCGAGGTGGGAAGCGGCACCACCGTCTCGCTGTTTTTCCCGCGCTGCCGCGAGCCCGAAACAGTCGAAACGGTCGATCAAACGACGGCGCCGGCCGGCGGCGGCGAAACGATTCTGGTGGTCGAGGACGATGCCGACGTGCGTCTCACCGCCGTCGAAATGCTCGCGCAACTCGGCTATAAAGTGCTGACCGCGTCGAGCGGCGACGCGGCGATCGAGTTCATCGAGAGCGACGTGCCGATCGATCTGCTGTTCACCGACGTGGTCATGCCGGGCATCGTGAAAAGCGTGGAACTGGCGCAGCGCGCCGCCGCGCGCAAGCCGCCGGTGCCGACGCTGTTCACCTCCGGCTACACGCGCGACGAAATCGTTCATCACGGCAAGCTCGACGCCGGCATCACGCTGCTGTCCAAACCCTACCGGCGCGACGACCTCGCCCGCAAGGTGCGCCACGTGTTGCGCGCGGGCGTGGCCGGCGCGGCCGCCGCGGCCAGCGTCGCGGATGGTCAGATCGCCGCCTGCGTGCCGCCCGCCGTGTACGGCTGCGGCAAGCAACCCAAGGTGGACACGCATCGGCGTGCGGTCGCGCCGGCTGGCGCGTCGACGCGCGCTGCCCGTTCCACGAGGCACACGGCTCGCGTGCTGCTGGTGGAGGACGACGCGGACTCGCGCGACGCGCTTCGCGAGCTTCTTGCCGCGCTCGGTCTCCACTGCACCGCCGTCGCGAGCGCGGAAGAAGCGCTGACCCTTCTGCCCACGCAACGCTACGAGGTGCTGTTCACCGATCTCACGCTGCCCGGCATGTCCGGCGACAACCTCGCGCGTGCCGTGCTGCGCGAGCAGCCGGAGATTCGCGTGCTGCTGGTGTCGGGGTATGGCGACAGCGCGGAGATCGGCGACACGATCCCCGGCGCGCGTCTGCTCGGCAAACCGGTCGACATCATGCAGTTGCGGCGCGAACTCGCGGAGTGGCTCGATCATACGGCGGCGGCGTCCTAGCGGTCTTGCCGATGTCGCCGCGAGGTCGTCTCGATGTCGTCTCGAGCGCGCGCGGCGCGGTATAAAGTGTTAGAAGCCGGCGCGCCCTGGTATGATGCCGGTCGCGCGCCGGGACCGCCGTTCGTTCCGGCGTTGCGCTCTTGCCATTGCTGATCGCCGTCGCTTTTGGCGTCGCTTTCGCCATTGCTTATCGCCACCGCTTTCGCCGGACTTGCGGCCGTATCTTCCCTGTCACGAGAACCATCATGCCCGCCCAACACGACGACGCCCCCACTGCCAGCACCACGGGCAAGGCAAAGCGCAAGTCCCTCTCCATCGTGGCGCGCAATCTGCTGATGGTTGTCGTCGGCGTGCTGGTCTTCGCGGTCGTGGCGGGTGTCGTGCTCTATGGTCCGATCACCTACGGCGACCCGATCCCGAACTTCGGCATCATCCTCATGCTGACCGTGCCGGTGATCGCGGGCGTGGCTTTCCGCGTGGGCCTGGATGCGTGGCTGGACCGAAGCTGAGCGGCACGGCCAACGCGTAACCGGCGCCGCTTTCTCAAGCGGCCTTGGCCGGATAGCCGCGGCAACGCCACCCACACTTCCAGCCCTCCGCCCGCGCGCGGATGAAACGGCAGCCGCCGCCATGCAGCCGCGCGATCCGCTCGACGATCGCCAGCCCCTGCCCCGTGCCGCCGCCATGCGCGCGAGCATTGCGCCCGCGCTGAAACGGCGCCTTCAGTTGCTCCGGTTCCTCTGCCGAAAGAACCACGCTGGCGAGCAACTTTTTCATGACTGACTCCCTGGATCGAGCCGTCGAGCGTCGCCTGCTTGTCCCGCGATCCGTTCGATGACAGGCCGGGTTCTTGGATGCGCTGCCCGAAGGCCATTCCGGAATCGTGTCGCCTATGTCATGGCGCGCTGGGCGCTCTGCGGTCCCGGCGTGACGGATGCGACAGAAGCCGTTGCAGCAGCATAGAGCAAGCCGCCGGGCAACACGCCCGGTGGACTTCCCTTGTGCTGACGAATGCCGCGACGCGCCAGTGGCGGGGCGCAACGGGTCAAGGCCCAATCTCGGGGAAATCGCGGATCAACAAGGCACGTCAACCCGCGCGCGACCCGCGAACCGCGGAACGCTCCTTGCTGAATCCTCATATCGGCGGGCATGTCCACGGGTCGACCACGTCGGATATGCGCGCCCGACCGCGGGCTTACGCGCCCGCACCCAGCAATCCAGCCAGCACCAAGGGAGCCGAAACGATGGACCAGGACCTCGAAGCACGAATCCGCACGCGGGCCTACGAGTTGTGGGAACAGGATGCGTCGCCCGAAGGCAAGGCGGACGAATACTGGGAGAAAGCGCTGCGTCAACTGGAAGCCGAGGGACAGCTCGGCGAGAGTGCGCCGCCGCCCGTGGATCAGTCGGCCAAGCGGCGCACCGCCGATCCGCTGCCAGAGGATGCCCAGGAGGGCGGCCAGCGGGCGCGCTCGTAAGCGAGCCTGTCGATGGCCGCGCCTTCACCGTGACGGACAAGCGCGCGCAGCGGCGGCGTCGGCACGACGACGCACCGCTTGCCGCATTGCCCAGCCACCTCTTCTTCCGGAACGCCAGATGAGCTATCAGAACGTCGACCAGGAGATCGCCCATCTCGAACACGTATTTGGGCTTATTTCCGCGCAGGACCGCATTCCGCTGTCTTACTGGCGCAATCGCCTGCGCATGTTTGACCAGTCGTCGCTGATGCCCACGCAACGCGCCCGCGTTGCACGGCTAGAGGCGACGCTGCGCGCGATCGAGAAGTCGGCGGCGCAAACCGCCCGCGCCGAGCCCGTGTTGCGTACGGCGGGCACGCGCTCATGACGCATGGCGCCGCCCTCGCGCAACGCGTGGGCGGCGATCGCTGAATCGCTGAATCGCGGAATCGCTGAATCGCTGAATCGCTGAAACGCGGAATCGCCGGGCTGCCGGGCGCTCACCCATGAACCGCCGCGCGCCCCGCCAGCCGCTCAACCCATCAGGATGCGCGCGGCCAGCGCCAGCACGAGAGCCGGCGCCATCACCACTGCGCCCACTTTCAGAAACTTCATGAAGCTCACGTCCTCGCCTTCGCGGCGGATCGCGTTGAGCCAGAGGATCGTCGCGAGCGAGCCGGTGATCGACAGGTTCGGACCGAGATCGACGCCGATCAGCAGCGCGTCGATCACGCGCTCGGGACTGTGCGCCTGCATCACCGTCGAACTGGCGATCAGGCCCGCCGGCAGGTTGTTCATCAGATTGCTGCCGAACGCGATCGCGGCGCCGGCCCAACCCGCTGTCGTCAGCTCGTTATGCAGCGCACCCTGCTGCGTGAGCGCGGCCAGCATCGCGATGACGCCGGTGTGATCGAGCATCTCGACCAGCACGAACAAGGCCGCGACGAGCGGCAGCACGCTCCACGAGATTTCGCGGATCATCGGCAGCGGCGACTTGCGCTCCTGAATCAGCACGACCAGCGCCGTCAGCGCGCCGAGGATCGCGGTGGGCAAGCCGAGCGGCACGTCGAACGCGGAGACCGTCAGCAGCACGGCGGCCGTCACCGCGATGCCCGCCAGCGCGACACGCCCGCTCGACGACAATTCGAGCGGTTCGAGATTCGTCTCGCAGATGCCGGCGAGCGCCTTGCGCTGAGTCCAGCGCAACAGCGCGTAAGTCGCGGCGATCGACAACAGCGAGGGCAGCGTGAAGCGCATCAGCCAGGCGCCGAGCGCGGGCGTGTGATTGCCGTACAGCACGATGTTGGCCGGATTCGAGATCGGCAGCACGAAGCTGGCCGCGTTGGCGATGAACGCGCAGACGAACAGCAAGGGCAGCGGATCCGTCTTCGCCTTTTTCGCGGCGGCGAACACGGCGGGGGTGAGGACAACCGCCGTGGCGTCGTTCGAAAGGAAGGCGGTGATGACCACGCCGACCAGGTAGACCAGCAGGAACAGCTTACGCGGCGAGCCTTGCGCATGGTTGACCGCGAGCACGGCGACCCAGTCGAACAGCCCCTCGCGGCGGCCGACTTCCGACAGCAGCATCATGCCGAACAGGAACAGGTAGACGTCGGCGCCCTTGCCGACCGCCTCCATCGCCAGATGGGCGGGCAACAGCCCGAGCGACACCAGCAGCAGCGCGCCGGCGACGGCCCACACGGCTTCGGGCCATTTGAACGGCCGGGCGATGACGCCGGCCGTGGCGGCGGCGGCGATACCCCATGAGAGAAAAATAGCGGTCACGACACAGGTCCTGAATTCTTGTTGACTGGCGCGCGAGCGCGGCATGGCTGCGCGGCATGACCCGCGATCCGGGCCCCCTGGCTTCGCCGCTACCCGGCCCGGTTCACCGCCGCGATGCAGTCGCGCCCGTTGTCCTTCGCGAGATACAACTGCGAATCCACCAGGTTGACGAAGGCAATCGGATCGGCCGCTTCAGACGGAATCATGGTGCCGACGCCGAAGCTCGCGGTGACGGTCTGCCGGAAGGGCGAGCGCTCGTGCGCGATGTCCGCGGCCGAGATCCGGTCGCGGCAGCGCTCGGCCACCTGCCGCGCGGCCTCGGCGCCGGTGTTCGGCAACACCAGCACGAACTCTTCCCCGCCGAAGCGGCCGACAAAATCCCCCGGCCGCACCGCCGCGCTCAACACCGCGGCGATCCGCTTCAGGCACGCGTCGCCTTGCACGTGTCCGTAATAGTCGTTGTAGGACTTGAAGAAATCGACGTCGACCATGACCAGCGACAGCGGCGCGCCATGATGCTTCGCCGCGCTCCATTCGCGGTGCAGGACGGCGTCGAACTGGCGGCGGTTGCCCACGCCGGTCAGACCGTCCTGGAACGACAGCGCTTCCAGCTCCCGTTGCAACTCGGCGAGTTTCTCCTCGGTCTTCTTGCGCTCGCTGATGTCGAACATGAAGCCGACCAGCGACTCGACCTCGCCGCGCGCGTCGCGCACCACGTGCACGACGTCGCGCAACCACACGTATTCGCCCTTGCTGGTCAGCGCGCGATAGTCCGCTTCGTGATCGGTGCCCGCCTTCGATTGCGCGACGCAGAAATTCACCACCTTGTCGCGATCGTCGGGATGCATGCGCGCGGCCCAGTCCTGCACGGTCTTCCAACTCGCGGGCGTCCAGCCCAGCAAGGCTTCGATCTGCGGACCGATATAGGCGAACTGCATCGTCGCCCAATCGATCTTCCACGGAATCGCCTTGGTCGATTCGAGCAAGGTCCGGTAGACCGCCGCATCGTGCTCCAGATAGCCTTCCACGGCAGCCGTGGCAGGCGCCGTGTCGTGCCGCAGAAAGGCCGGGCCTGGCGCGGCGCTGTTTTCGTCGGTGCTGTTCATGGCTTGAAAGTCCTCATGGGGGCTGTCGTGGTGCTTGTGCTTGTGCGGTGCCTGACGTGGCACGCCGGTGGCGCGCGGGTGGCACGCTGTTGGCACGCTGATGGCACGCTGATGTCATTTAGCCGGCAAATTAACACAGTGCCCGGTCGCCCCGCCGGTTCCGGGCCGCCGCACCCACTCGATTCATCCGTATTAGCGTCACGGCTACAACGATCTGTTCCCTTCCGCCCGCCTATTCAGTTTTCGTTGACATCCCTACTATCCGCATTCACTCGCGACCGTTACGACCATGAGCATCAACGAATGAAATCGCTTTCCTCCGATCCCGTCCGTTACAACGGACCCGCCGTTGCGTTGCACTGGCTGATCGCGGTATTGATCGTCTGCGGCTTTTATCTCGGCTGGATCATGACCGATATCCCCGGCTTCACGCCCACCAAGCTGAAGTACTTCTCCTGGCACAAGTGGATCGGCGTGACCGTCTTCATGCTCGCCGTCGCCCGCGTGCTGTGGCGCGCCACGCATCGCGCGCCGGCGCTCGACAGCGCCACGCCCGCCTGGCAGAAGGCCGCGGCCCATCTCGTGCACGGCGTGCTCTACCTGCTGATGCTGGCGATTCCGCTCTCCGGCTACCTCTACAGTTCCGCCGCCGGCATCCAGGTGGTGTACCTCGGCATCGTGCCGCTGCCCACCTTCATCGGCCCGGACCAGGCGCTCAAGGCAACGCTGCGCACGGTGCACGTGCTGCTCAATTACACGTTGCTCGCGCTCGTCGCCATGCATGTTCTCGCGGCGCTCAAGCATCAGTTCGTCGATCGCGACGGCTTGCTCGCCCGCATGATTCCGTTTATCAGGTAACAGGCGATTGGCCACAGCCTGTTGGCAATTTAATTCCCGACGGTGTGCAATCAACGCACGCGGGTTCGATAGGATGCGTACCACCATGAAAACCAACTTCTCTCGCCCATTCTTGCGCCCGGCAGTCGCGGTCATCGCCGGCCTTTCCCTTTTCGGCGCGAGCCTCGTGCATGCCGACGTCGACACCAGCAAAAGCAGCGTGATTGCAACGACGAAGCAGATGAACGTGCCGGTCGACGGCAAGTTCAGGAAGTTCTCCGCGCAACTGAATTTCGATCCGGCCAAGCCGACCGCCGGCAGCGCCAACGTGTCGATCGACACGGGCAGCTACGACCTCGGCGCCGACGACTACAACAAGCAGGCCCAAGGCAAGGAATGGTTCGACAGCGCCGCCTATCCGGCCGCGACCTTCGTTTCCAGCGCCATCGCGCCGGCCGGCGGCAATCAGTACAAGATCACCGGCAAGCTCACCATCAAGGGCAAGTCGCAAACCGTGGTGGTGCCCGTCACCATCGCGAGCCAGGGCGCCACGCAGACCTTCGACGGCGCGTTGCCGATCAGGCGCACGCAGTTCGACGTGGGCACCGGCGAATGGAAAGACACGTCGGTGGTCGCGGACGAAGTCGTCATCAAGTTTCACATCGTCGCCTCGAAGAAGTAATTCCAACCCGAATCAAACCCGAAGCATCGCCGTACTTCCCGAAACCTGGAGAACAACTTGAAGAAACAATTTTTGCTCGCCGCGGGCGCGCTCGCCGCAGCCATGTCGTTCAACGCAATGGCTATCGACACGTATCAGCTCGACCCGACGCACACCTACCCGAGCTTCGAAACCGATCACTTCGGCGGCGTGTCGACCTGGCGCGGCAAGTTCACGAAAAGCAGCGGCACCGTGGTGCTGGACCGCGCGGCGAAGACCGGCACGGTGAACGTGACGATCGACATGAGCTCGGCGGACATCGGCAACGACAAGCTCGACGCGGAACTGGCCACCGACAAATTCTTCGACGCGGCGAAGTATCCCACCGCCACCTACAAGGGCACGCAGGTCCGCTTCGACGGCGACAAGCCGGTGGAAGTGATCGGCACGCTGACGATGCACGGCATCACGAAGCCGGTGAATCTGAAAATCGAATCGTTCAAGTGCTTCGTGAACCCGATGCTCAAGCGTGAAGTGTGCGGCACGGAAGCGGCCGCGACGTTCAATCGCGACGATTTCGGCGTCGACTTCGGCAAGGCGTACGGCTTCAAGATGCAGACCGCGCTGCATATCCAGGCCGAAGGCATCAAGCAGTAAGTCAGTATGACTTCCGTGACGTACGGGCTGGCCTCGTGTGGGGAATAAACGCGGGTTAGCATCGCTGCCAGAGCCGCACGGTGTGGGCAGGCCACACCCGGCAACTTCCACCACG